>CALGNY010000246.1 GCA_937958375.1 uncultured Bacillaceae bacterium | reverse complement strand
AAATCTGATTCATATGGCGAAACAACAAAACGACACCCCCACTTGTCGGCGTCGTCCCGGCTGCTAAGTTTGTCCCGGATCCCCGTGGGACGATCGGGATTTGATGCTGTCCGCATAACTTGACGATCTCCGAAACCTCTTCCGTATTCCTAGGCGAAATAATCAAGTCTGGGAGCGCCTGGAAGTTCGCTGTCGCATCATACGAGTAACTGATTCTCGAAGCATTGGAGGATTCGACGTTTTCCGTTCCGCAAACCAACTCAAATTCCTTAATTATATCTGGAGATAGCATGTGATCTCTCCTTTATCATGATCTAGTCATTATTCATATAACGACTTGATAACTTGATGGGTCGAATCTAAATATTCAACTGTCTCATCAAATGTTTTCGAAGCGACGCACATGAATAAAATATCAATGACGTGTAGCTGAGCTAACCTCGAGGAAGTTGCTCCACTCCTGAAATTCGCTTCTTTTGTTGCAGATGTAAACAAATTAATTTCTGCTAATTTTGCAACTGTCGAATGGCCATATTTAGTTAAGCTTATGGTTTTCATGCCAACTTTTTTAGCTATATCCAGTAGTTTAATGACCTCTCTTGTTTCCCCTGAAAAAGAGATGGCTATTAATAAATCATTTTTTGTACCATTTGCAATCGTTGTTGCGGCTGTATGCAAATCCGGAAATACAATCGCATTTCGATTGATCCGCAAAAATTTCTGTTGTGCATCTACGGTCGCGATTCCTGATGCACCGACGCCAAATAAATGAATATTTTTGCTTTGCAAAATCAGTTCAACAGCCTGACGTAACTGTTCTGCATCTAATAAATCTGCCGTTTCCTGAATCGTATGCTTGCTGACCTTCGTAACTTTATTCAATATCGATTCGATTGATTCGTCTTTTTTGATATCTCTCTCATCCACCGAATATTCCCGTTGTAAATCTCCGGCGACTCGAATTTTTAAATCTTGAAATCCTTTTAGCTTTAATGATTTACATAACCGAATAACAGCTGCACTGCTTGTTCCACTTTTTTCACCTAAATTAGATGCAGTCATCAACAAGGTTTCATTAGGGTTTCGTAGAATATACTCAGCAATTTTTCTTTCGGAATTTGGCAATTCGTCGCGCATCTCTCTTAATATCAGTAATCCAGAATTCATCACTGGGAACTCCCCCATTTCTAATCATAAAGATGGCAAGCAACCCAGTGATCTTCTCCGACTTCTTGAAAAACTGGATTATCCGTTACACAACGATCATGAGCATGGGGACATCTTAATCGAAATGGACATCCAGTTGGTGGATTTGAAGGGTCCGGTACATCACCTTTTAAGATGATCCGCTCTTTTTTCTCAGTTGTTGACAGGCTTGGTATAGCAGATAATAACGCTTGTGTATAGGGATGAAGTGGATTGGAGTAGAGTTCATCTGTTTCAGCCATTTCCATCATTTGGCCCAAATACATAACGCCAACACGGTCACTTAAATGTTTCACAACGTTTAAATCATGAGAGATAAAGATATAAGTCAAATCAAATTCTTCTTGCAAGTCGATTAATAAATTTAATATTTGTGATTGAACAGAAACGTCCAAAGCCGAAACAGCTTCATCTAAAATAACTAACTTCGGGTGAACGATTAGTGCTCGTGCAATACTGATTCGTTGTCTCTGTCCTCCACTAAATTCATGTGGGTAACGAGCTAAATGTTTTTCTGACAATCCGACTTTTTCAATCATCTCTTTCGCTTTTTCAGTAGCTTCTGATTTTGTACATAACTTGTGGGTCAATAATGGCTCAATCAATAGTTCTTTAACATTCATTCTCGGATTTAATGAGCTATAAGGATCTTGAAAGATTAATTGAAAGTCTTTACGTCTTTTCCTGAATTCACGTTTGTCGATATGATATAAGTTCTCGCCATTTAACCATACTTCTCCATCGGTGGGCTCTAATAACCGCAAAATCGTCCTGCCGGCAGTTGACTTACCACACCCACTTTCACCGACGATTGAAAATGTCTCATTTTCTTTTATGGAAAATGAGATACCATCCACCGCTTTGACATAACCCTGAGTCGTTTTAAAGACTCCACCTTTAATCGGAAAATGTTTTTTTAAGTTTTTAACTTCTAACACGACTGGTTGATTGCTCATTTGGAATTACCTCCTCATCATGTAGCCAACATTTACTGGAGTGATCCTCACCGACTTTAAATTCAGGAGGTTCTTCGCTGAAACATTTATCGAACGCAAATGGGCATCTTGTTGCAAACCGGCAACCGAGTTCTTGATATTCATCGGGCGTAGGGACATTCCCTGGGATTGAGTATAGTTTTTGTGAGCGGTCGCCAAGTGTTTTGATTGATTTCAACAAGCCCTGTGTGTACGGATGCTTTGGATGGTCGAAAACTTCTTTTACTGTCGACTCCTCCACCACTTGACCGGCATACATAACGGCAACGCGGTCACACGTTTCCAAAATAACACCTAAATCATGTGTGATCATGAGTATTGATGTACCATGTTCCTCGGTTAGATCTCTCATTAAATCCAAAATTTGAGCTTGGATGGTTACGTCCAATGCCGTCGTCGGCTCATCTGCGATTAAAAGTTTTGGCTCCGTTATTAACGCCATTGCAATCATGACACGTTGTCTCATCCCACCAGATAATTGATGCGGATAATCATCAAGAATCTTATCAGGCCTAGATATCCCCACACTGATCAACATTTCTCTGGCTTTTTCTCGCATTTCGGTTTTACTCATTTTTCTGTGGAATTTCAATACTTCCGTAATTTGATACTCAATCGTATATAAAGGATCTAATGCGGTCATTGGTTCCTGAAAAATCATTGAAATGTCATCGCCTCTTACCTGACGCATTTCTTTTTTACTAAGGTGATTTAACACCTTTTCTTCAGCTGTCCGTAAAACAATTTCTCCATCTTTGACAAATAAATTGTCTGCCAATAGATTCATAATGGCCAATGAAGTTAAACTTTTACCACTTCCCGATTCGCCAACAATTCCATATTTCATTTGATGTCCGATTTTCAGGTTGATGTTTTTGATGATATTAAATTCCTTACGTTTCGATTTAAAATCAATCGACACATCTTTTAATTCCAATAAACTTTCCACGTTAACTCCCCCTTATGGAAAGAACCTTTTCGAATGCTTGCGGTTGTGTGTAACTTAACTTACCCATAATGACTTCATGGTCAGCGTTTGTGAAGGACTTGATAGTATTCGTTTTTCCTTTCAGAAAATGATATCCGAAAACGACAAAAGCTACAGCTTCTTTCATATCACTTGAAATACCAAACTCATCGATGGTTGTGATCCGCTGATCCGGTAGATATTCATCCAAGAATCGCAGTAGCGTTTGATTATGACCGCCACCGCCAGAGACAATCACCTCGTCAACTATCGTGTTTCGGCTATTAAAATAGTCTTGATAACTACTTGCAATTGTCCTTGCTGTCCATGCTGTCACACTAGCGACTAAGTCGTCTTCTGCTAGATTAAGTTGCTTCGCAAGACCCATAACCCCATCTACATAAGCACTTCCAAATACTTCTCTGCCCGTTGTCTTAGGCGGCATTCTTTTAAAGTACTCATGATTCATCAATTCAGCTACAAATGTTTCATCGACTCGGCCTCTTGCAGCCCATTCTCCATTTCTATCAAATGTTTTCTTACCGTTCGATAGTCGATAAACCACTTCATCAATCACCATATTCCCAGGACCTGTATCGAACGACATTAACTCATCATCCGAACCAAGAAGCGTTACATTTCCGATTCCGCCGATATTTTGAAGTGCTCTTCGTTTATTCGTATCTTTGAAAAAAATATAATCAAAAAAAGATACAAGTGGTGCACCTTGCCCTCCTGCCGCCATATCTGCCGTTCTAAAATCACCGACTACAGGCAATCCCGTTCTCTCTGATATCACCGATAGATCACCTATTTGCAGCGTGCTTTTAGGCTGGTAATTGCCTTTTCCTTCATCCGGTAGGTGATAAATGGTTTGCCCGTGACTACTTATGAAGTCAATTTGCTCTAATGAATAACCAGATTGGTCAACAAGCTTGAGAACCACTTCACTAAATTTCTCAGCTAAGTAAAAATTCATAGCCGTGATCTCATCAACTCGAGCCGTGTTTTCGTCACATAGTTTCATAATCTTTTGCTTTTCTTCATCCGTATATGAATAACTATAAAATTCAATTACTTCAATGGATGTTTCAAATCCCGTGCCATTGATTTTACAAAGAACGGCATCAATCCCATCCAATGAAGTTCCAGACATTAATCCAATACCTATATTCGACATGACATTTCATCCTTTTACTGTTTCAATTTCGGATCAAGTAAATCTCTTAAACTATCACCTAATAAGTTAAAACAAAAGATTGTAATAATTATGGCTGTTACTGGAAATGCCATCATCCAAGGGGCAATTTCCATATAAGCTCGACTCTCATTTAACATGACACCCCAAGAAGGATTTGGCGGTTGTACACCTAACCCTAAGAAACTTAGGCCTGCCTCTGTAAGAATCGCACCAGAAAGAGCCAATGTAATTTGTACAATAAATGGAGCCATCACATTTGGAGCGATGTGTTTGATGATGATTTTAAAATTACTGACTCCCACTGCTTTTGCATTCAAAATATATTCATTCTCTTTGATTGTTAAGACAGCCGAACGAACAAGGCGTGTGAAAACTGGTGTAAAAACAATCCCGATTGCAATCATCGTATTCGTCAAACTTGGCCCCAATACCGCAATGATCGTCAAGGCTAACAAGATATCTGGGAAAGCAAAGAAGACATCCATTACCCTCATGATGACCTGGTCCGTTTTTCCTTGATAGAAACCAGCCAATAAACCAAAAATTAAACCAAAAAACGCACCAATCCCAACAGCAATTAAACCGACCTGTAGGGATACTTGGGCTCCATATACCACTCGTGAAAAGATATCTCGTCCAAACTCATCTGTCCCAAATAGGAATTGTGAACTTGGCGATTCCATGACATTCATCGTATGCATTTTATCGGGTGCATAAGGTGCAATAACTGGAGCGAGCAAGGCTAATATAACGACAAACAAAACACCGATCAGTCCGATTAGACCGACTTTATCTTCCATTATTTTTTGTGTAAATTCCTTCATCTGAATCCCACTTTCCTAAGACTCATTCAGCTTATTATTTATAAGTAATTCGCGGATCTAAATAGGAGTAAAGTAAATCCACAAGTAAGTTGATCATGACAAAAACAAAGGCTATAAAAAGGATTGCCCCTTGTACAACTGTAAAATCACGTTGGTTAATCCCTGTCAATACCATTTGGCCTAAGCCAGGTAATGAAAAGATTTGTTCAATAATAACGGTTCCTCCCAATAAAACACCGATTTGCATCCCGATGATTGTGAGAATGGGAATCATTGCATTTTTAAATGCGTGATTAAAGATGACAACTCTTTCCTTAACACCTTTGGCACGAATCGTACGTATGAAGTCTTGGCGCAATATTTCCAGTATAGAGGATCTTGTCATTCTCATGACTGCTCCAGCCATTCCCGTACCTAACACAAATGCAGGTAGAAATAAGATCTGTAAGTTACGAAGTGGATCTTCAAAAAAACCTACATAACCTACAGGAGGGCTATAATTGAAAGCTAGAGAAAGAACAAGTATCAGTATCGTTGCCAAGGCAAAGTTTGGAACTGAAACCCCCAACAAAGAAATGATCCTAACTGAGAAATCAGTTTTAGTATTTCGTTTTACGCCAGCAATAATGCCTAGTGGAATTGCAATAATCCAAGAAATAAAAGCTGCTAACAAAGTCAATTCAAAAGTGATAGCAAACCTGCTTAGAATTTCTGGTAAGATTTCTGCTCCAGTCCGCATAGAGACACCGAAGTCTCCAACAACCACACCAGAGATCCACAAAAAGTATTGTTCATAGACGGGTAAATCTAATTGAAATTTACTTCTTAATGCAGCCAACGAACCCTCGGTTGCACTTGTTCCTAAAATTGTTTGTGCCACATCTCCTGGAATCACTCGTAAAGTAAAGAAGATGACAATAGAAACCCCAAATAAAACGGGTATCACCATTAAAAGTCTTCTAATTATATATGCATACATCAAACTCACCCTTAAGTAGAAAGATGAGGCTGCTTATCAATAAGCAGCCTCCCTTACTTTTTAAAAACTGAAAAGATAGTTGGAGTTCTGCTATACGCCTGCCAATGTTTCTTCAGTTGACTTCAGCTTTTGTAAACCCCGTTATGATTAACCTGCTAATCAATGCTATTTCTTTGTAACATCTAAAATATATTCTGCATTATGCGGATACGGTTGGTAGTTTTCTACGGTATCCCGAACCGCAACGTAATTCATTGGCGAAACCAGAAATAGGTTAGGTGACAAATCAAGTAGATGATTTTGTGCTTCTACATAAATTTCTTGTCTCTCTTCCTGATCAATCGTTGTTTTTCCATCCAAGACAATTTCATCATAGGCTTCATCAGCAAATCCCCAAACGTTCGCTGATCCCTCTGAATTAAAGAAGTAATTCATCGCACGATCTGGATCACTACCAGAGCCGTTTCTTCCTACTAATACATCAGCTGATGTATTTGACCAAATATCAATATATTCTGCCCATTCGACTTGTTTAATTGTCGCTTCTACTCCAATTTCTGCCCATTGTTGTTGCAGGATTTGAGCTGTATCGATCATATCGTCGTATGTCGATGCAGTCGTAATCTCAATTTCAAAACCGTCGGGATATCCGGCCTCTTCTAATAATTGCCGTGCTTTATCCAAGTCGTTTGAATACAACTCATGCTCAGTTACATCAATCGACCATTCACCCATTGAAGGTGCAATTGGACCCGTCACTGTAGCCTGTCCGTTCCATACAATGTCTGCAATTCCCTCCCGGTTTGTTGCAAGACTTAACGCCTGGCGGACGTTCTGATCACTTAAGATCTCGTGGTTCATATCAAATCCAACATAGCTATACTCCAAGGTTTGATAGTCCATCACATTAATGCTTTCTTCATTCTGTAATAACTCTGAAGATTGTGCAGTCAACGTTGTCATGTCGACTTCACCTGTACGGATTGCGGACAATCTTGATGCTTCATCCACCATCGTATAATATTCAACAGAATCTAAAGCTGGCTGTCCTTCCATGTAGTAGTCTTCATTTTTCAGTAACGTCACACGGTTATCTGGTACCCATTCTTCTAGCTTAAAAGGTCCAGTCCCCACAGCTACTTGTTGTAAATCTCCATTCTCCTCTAAAACCGATTGGTTAATAATTGCTGCACTTGAGTTTGTAAAGTTTGTCAGTAACGTTGCATCTGGGCTAGAAAGATTAAACGTCACTTCATACGTATCCGTTGCCTCGATGCTGTCTACTGAACTGAAATAAGAGGCAATATGAGATCCTGTCTCTTCATCTAAGATTCTTTCAAAACTGAATACGACGTCTTCCGCAGTCACCTCATCACCATTGTGGAAAGTAACACCTTCTCTTAGTTGGAAAACGAGTGTCTGATCGTCTGCCCAATCCCAATCTTCCGCTAAATCTGCTGTGATCTCCATGTTCTCATCAAAGCGGACGAGGGTACTGTAAATTTTAGAGTAAACTCTAACAGAAGAGTGAGCAGGAGTTATATGAGGGTCAAGTCCCGCCGGTTCTTGATCATTAGCAATTCTTAAAACTTGCTCACCGGTTGCCTCTTCGCTCGACGTTTCGGAGCTTTCCTCTTCACCATTCGTTTCTTCTGAAGTTTCCGCATTTGTTTCATCTGTCTCACCACTATCACCACTACATGCAGCCAAGAATGCCATGAAAGCAATGGCCAATAAAATGACAAAAATCTTTAGATTTCTCAATTGAATTCCTCCTCCTTGAATTAAACAAAATTTATGATGTGTTTATGGACTTGATAACGAAAATCATTTAGGTCTTTTGGATGTTCTACATTTAATCGATTCGTCAAAATAACACCTTTCAATTCGCGCACTGGATCTAACCAAACAGAAGTACCCGTAAAACCCGTATGGCCAAAGCCACTTGGAAAAGGGTTGCCAGAATGCCAGCCTAACCCTCTAGTTTCAACTTGATTTTTTAATGATTCAGTTAGTAAATGTCGAACGATATAATTCGAATCGTCATTAAGACTAGACTGCATATATACATCCAACAAGCCAACTAAATCCTCTACACTACCGAATAATCCAGCATGCCCCGCTTGCCCCTTAAAGAAATAGTGGGCATTTCCATCATTTACTTCACCTGTTATTGCACGGTGAACAGGTCTCCATCTATGAAAATGCAATCCTCGATCTTCACACATTTTCATTTCAATCTTGTTTCCAAACTCAGTCGGCACAATGTTTTCCTTTTTTATCGGGCCATACGTAAGAGTTGGCAGATTTAATGGTTCTTTTATCTCCTTAGTCAAAAACGTTTGTAACCCCATACCTGTAACTCGCTGAATAACCTCTCCTAGAAGCATGTAATTCAAATCACTGTATACCGGTTCATCCTCCTGCTCATGCCTTAACTCAATCGTTTTTAATGCTTCTAATAGATCTCTTGTTGTATGTAAACTGTAAAAAGGGAACCACGCTCGCAAACCTGAAGAGTGTGTCAGCAACTCGATTACTGTAATTGAACCAATCTCTTCTAATAAGCTCTTATCAAGTGGTAGTATTTCTTTTAGTGACGAATTGAGCGTTAATTTGTTCTCGGTAATTAGTTTTAAGATTCCTGTTGTCGTCACAATCTTAGTCAAACTGGCTAAATCAAAAATCAATCTGTCTTCTAACTGATTAGACCACTGACCATTACTATACCTTAGCCTTACCAGCTGCCTGTTTTGATGCTGGAACAATAGATCAACCGTATTGAAATAATCGTTGTCAATGAATCTATTTGTGATTTCCTGAATCTCTTTTTCTAACGACATAAAGAATCTCCTATGTTTTGAGCAATAATTGAATGGCATCTTTCACAAAGCCCTTTGTTTCTATTAACGCCGATTCAACCTGTTCAATTGGTTCATCTGTGATCAACATCACGATCGCAGGTTTAACTTGAAACTTTGTTTCCTTAAGGGCCTTTTCCGCTTCCTCATAAGAAACATCGGTCGCTTCAGAAACAATTGATTTAGCACGTTCCCTCAATTTATGATTCGACGCTTTTACGTCTACCATGTAATTTCGATAAACCTTTCCAATCTGAACCATCGAAATGGTTGAAATCATGTTAAGCACCATTTTGTGTGCAGTGGCAGCTTTTAAACGAGTCGAACCAGTCAAAACCTCTGGGCCTGTCTCAATTTCAATTGGATAACCTGAATAGTGACTAAGCTCACTATTGATATTACTCGAGAGACTCACAGTAACTGCCCCGATTTCCTGAGCATATTTTAATGCGCCAATTACGTATGGCGTACGCCCACTTGCTGCAATTCCAATGACAACATCTTTCTCTGTCAAATCTTTCTCTTGCAGATCAGTTCTACCAAATATCTCCTGATCTTCGACTCCTTCTGTAGCGATATTAATCGCTTTCTCTCCACCCGCCATCACAGCTTGAACTTGCTCGTATGGTGTACTGAAGGTTGGTGGACACTCTACAGAGTCAAGAATACCGATACGGCCGCTAGTTCCCGCGCCAACGTAAAACAACCTCCCTCCTCGATTGAAACATTCAACAACTTTTTCAATCACTTTCTCGATAGAAGGCAGCACTTTTGCAACTGCATATGCAATTTTCTGATCTTCTTGATTCATTAAGTGAAGGCTCTCCATAATCGACATCTGATCCAGTTGCAATGATTTTGGGTTTTGTTTTTCTGTTATTAGTTTAGTCAGCATCTCCATTACATACCTTCCCACCTCATGAAAGCCCTTTCAATGATGAACAAATAAAAAGCTTTCTCTTAATCTATTTTTCGTTTGTAGTCATTATATAAAATAAAAAATCAAATTACAAGACTATTTATAAAATTTTGTTTTAAGAAGCATTTTTAAAATAAATAGACAAAATAAAAAAGCAGTTCTCCAAACCTTCAAAGAACTGCTTTTCAACCTATGCATATTGGTAATTTATTGTTAAAATGGGCTCAAGTAATCAATGAGGTGATTAGTTTGAATAGCGAAACATCAAACCAACGGGACGTCGTAAAAACAACCTACATTATCATCGTTTCTATAATCTTCCTAACAGCTGCCGCATTTATTTTTAACGATTCTAGAAATGATACGTATGGTTGGCTGATTATGTTTGCTGCATTTG
>CALGNY010000245.1 GCA_937958375.1 uncultured Bacillaceae bacterium | reverse complement strand
AACATTTTCCTACCAAAATCACCATCATCCCCATCCCACTCGCACAACAACGCTGGAACGAACGAGGCTTCAATCAAGCAGAAGCGATCGCGCACCAACTCGGCCAACCGCTATCCGGAATCCTCATCCGAACCACCGAACGCAAACAATCTAAAAGAACCAGATGGGAGCGAATCGAATCAGCGAATCCATTCCAGCTCATCGGCTCACCACCCGAAAACATCCTCCTCATCGATGATATTTTCACAACCGGCACAACCATCCGGCAAGCTGCCCAAACACTCAAAGAACAAGGCGCCAAGCAAATTTCATCACTCACTCTTGCCAGAAGTTGAAAAATGCATCGATTTTCCTACCAAATCCTCTGTAAAAACTCCAATCGTAACCGATATAATGAGTAGGAATATAATTGAAGGGTGATTGAAATGGCAGAGTTGGCAAATTGCCCAAACTGTGGGAATTTGTTTCTGAAAGGTCCAGCAACGGTTTGCGCGAGCTGTTACGAGAAGGAAGAAGAGCAGTTCCAGACCGTCTATAAATTTATTCAAAAAAAGAAAAACCGTACGGCGCAGATCCACGAAGTATCTGAAGCGACAGGTGTGGAAGAAAAAATCATCCGGAAATGGGTGAAAGAACGGCGCATTCATCCGGCAGATTTTCCGAATATGAATTACCCATGCGAGCGTTGTGGGGAGCCGATCCAAGAAGGGAAAATCTGCGATAAGTGTCAAACCCAACTGTACGAAGATTTACAAGAACTCGAACAACCAACGATTGCGGATAAAGTTAAGGAAGAAAAAAATCCCGATCTCTATTATAATGTAACTAAGGAACGGAAATGGCGAAGTTAAACGGAAATTAAACATTCCAATGACTGAACCGATATGTACTAGAAGAGACGTAACCACTTGAAGGGGTGAGATGATGAAAATCAATCCACTGAACAATCCAAAAATCAATGCCTACAAACAACATATACAAAAACAACAAGAGACGCAGTCCAAACATCAAGCAACTGATCAAGTGCAAATTTCAAAAGAAGCACAACATCTACAACAGTCCAACCCAATCGTTGAAGCTCGCCAGGAAAAAGTCGAGCAGATTAAACAGCAAGTCCAAAACGGCACGTACGAACTAGATGCCAAGCAGACGGCTGAAAAAATAATTGAGTTTTGGGGCCGCCGTTCGTAGATGATTGAATCGCACTGAAGGAGGACCAATCCTTGTCTATCGAAAAACAAGTTCAACTGCTTGAGAAGACCTACCGACTGCATCAAAGCTTGCTGGAGCTTTCCAAGCGAAAAGAACAGCTCATCAAGGACAACAGCATCGATGACTTGAGAAGTGTCTTGATGGATGAACGGAAACATGTCCAAGCTGTTCAACAGTTGGAAGAAAAGCGCATCGCTGCGACCAACGAATGGTTTCAGACGCATGCCCCGCAGGTCGAGGAGCAGACAATCCAGCAGGTCATCGATCATCTAAATGATCAAGCTGAAAAAGAAAAACTGCAAAAACTCTATGAGGATTTTATTTATATATTGGCCGATCTTAAAAATCAAGAAGCCTTGAACCGGGAACTGATGGAGCAATCCCTCCAGTTGGTCGAGCTATCCCTTGATTTGATGAAGCCAAGCTATGAAAAGAATATGAATTACGATAAAAAGCAAGTACAGAAGAATCAAACGGGCCAATCGGTCTTTGATTCGAAAGCTTAAGTTTAGGAAAGTGAGGTTTCGCAAACGATGCGTTCAACCTTTTTTGGATTAGAAACCGCAAGACGGGCGTTGTTCACCCAACAAAGCGCCCTACATACGACATCACATAACATCGCCAACGCAAACACGGAAGGCTATTCCAGACAGCGCGTGAACTTTGAAGCTGAAACACCATGGCCAGCAGCCGGAAGAAACCGTCCGGAACTTCCTGGGCAAATGGGAACCGGTGTGAAAGCAGGAGACATCACACGAATCCGCGATGACTTCTTGGATCTGCAATTCCGTGGTGAAAACTCCAAAGCCGGATATTGGGAAGCGAAAGCCGAAGCCCTACGCCGGATGGAAGATGTCATGAACGAGCCGAGTGATGAAGGCTTGGCAAAAGTTATGAACCAATTTTGGACGTCCTTGCAAGTTGTTGCGAACAACCCAGAAGATGAAGGTGCCCGGAAAGTTGCTGCGCAGCGTGCGGTCGCTGTAGCGGATACATTTAATTATTTACATACGACATTGGGAGAAGTTCAAGGTGAAATCCAGCACCAATTAAGTACGGAAGTCGATGAAGTCAATAGCTTGCTTCGTCAGATCCAAGACTTGAATGACCAAATCAGTGCAGTCGAACCACATGGTTATTTGCCGAACGACCTGTACGATCAACGTGATGTATTGGTCGATCAGCTGTCTTCACGAATTGACATTGAAGTCGGTACAGAGCCGAGTGGTGGAAACGCGAAGGACAACGCCATGGGTAAAGTAACGATTACGATGGACGGGCATGAGTTGATTAATGCTTCTAATGAATTAAACGGACTAGGCGTCAACGATAATGGCACAGAGTTTTCAGTTGGACCATTGAATGATGATGGGGAAGTTGTTGGCGGAACAACCATTCCAGCGGATGAATTTACAACGGTCGGTTCCCTTCGTGGGTTGAAAGAATCTAGTGAATTTTATGGGGAGCAGATAGAAGATTTAGATGAGCTGGCTAGTGCATTCATCGAAACCTTTAACGAACAACATCGTGCAGGCTACAATTTGGAGAACGAAACCAATCAAAACTTTTTTGAAGGAAATAGTGCAGCTGACATCGCTGTGTTAGATGAAATTTTGGATAATGTCAGTTTAATCGCTGCATCGGAGGCTGCAAATGCTCCAGGGGATGGTAGTAATGCGGTTGAATTGGCTAAAGTGAAAGACAGAGAAGGCGTCATCGATGGGCGCTCCGTCCAAGCTTTTTACGAAGGTATGGTCGGCGAACTCGGTGTCCAAGCACAAGAAGCCAATCGCCTGATGAATAACAGTGGCGTCCTTCGTGAATCAGTCAATCAGAATCGTCAGTCCGTCAGTGGTGTTTCGCTCGATGAAGAAATGTCAAACTTGATCCAGTTCCAGCACGCTTATAACGCAGCCGCTCGAAGCATGACGGTCGTTGATGAAATGCTCGATCGGATTATCAATCAAATGGGAATCGTCGGGAGGTAATGAATGATGCGGATTACACAGTCTATGATTAGTCAAAACATGCTGAAAAATATCAGCAATAGTTATTCACAAATTGATAAGTATATGGATCAATTATCGACTGGGAAAAAGATCACTCGACCTTCTGATGATCCTGTCGTTGCCATGCGTGGAGTAAGCCACCGCGATAGCTTAGGAAAAATCGAGCAATACGAACGAAATATTGCTGAAGTGAATAACTGGATGGACAACTCGGATGATGCGATGAATGAAGCGGGTCAAGCATTGCA
>CALGNY010000244.1 GCA_937958375.1 uncultured Bacillaceae bacterium | reverse complement strand
ATCATGGCATCGACGACATCTTTCGTTTGATAGGCAATTGCTTCTAATGTTGCACGGATGAAATGTTCCTTATCCGTTCCGCGCGTGATACCAAACGCTGCACCGCGCGCTTTGCTATCCCAATAAGGCGTTCCCAAGCCAACAAAAGCAGGGACGACATAGACGCCGTCCGTGGAGTCGACTCGTTTGGCATAGGTTTCGCTATCCGGTGCTTTCTTAATCATCCGAAGCCCATCACGAAGCCACTGAATCGCTGAACCCGCGACGAAAATACTGCCTTCCAGCGCATAATTCACTTCGCCATCGATTCCCCAGGCAAGCGTTGTCAGGAGTCCATGCTCCGATGATACTGCTTCTTTTCCCGTATTCATTAGCATAAAACATCCCGTGCCGTACGTGTTTTTCGCCATTCCTTTTTCAAAACAAGCCTGCCCGAACAACGCGGCTTGCTGGTCTCCGCACGCGCCTGCAATCGGAATATTTTCACCAAAGAAATAATAATCGACCGTCTCACCATAGATTTCAGAAGATGGGCGAACCTCAGGCAGCATCGATTTCGGCACGTCAAGAATCTCAAGCAATTCATCGTCCCACTTCAACTCATGAATGTTGTACATCAGCGTCCGTGCGGCATTTGAATAATCCGTCACATGTACCTGTTTTCCAGTCAGACGATAGATGAGCCACGTGTCGATTGTACCAAACATAAGCTCACCCGCTTCAGCCCTTTCCCTCGCACCTTCGACATTATCGAGAATGAACTTAACCTTTGTTCCCGAAAAATAAGGATCGATCAAAAGACCCGTTTTTTCTCGGAAAAGATCTTCATATCCATCTTCTTTCAATCTATTGCAAATATCCTCCGTTTGGCGAGACTGCCAGACGATCGCTTTATGAATCGGCTTCCCTGTCTCCCGATCCCAAATCACCGTCGTCTCACGCTGATTTGTAATCCCGATTCCAGCTACTTGGCTCGGTCGGATATCGGCTTTTCGAAGGACATTGGCAATACACGACTGAATCGACGTCCAAATTTCGTTTGCATCATGTTCAACCCAACCCGGCTTGGGGAAATATTGTTTGAATTCCTCCTGCGCCGTTTCGATGATTTCACCTTTTTTATTGAATAAAATTGCACGGGAACTCGTTGTGCCCTGGTCTAACGCCATTATGAACTTCTCCATTGATGGGCCACTCTCCTTATCTATGTGAATTTGATTTCACTTATTCTTCAGGTAGTAGGCTGATCTGTCTCTGGGAGGTTGATTATTCTCTTATTCTACTAGTGCTCGTCGGTGAGCGAGCGCTCAA
>CALGNY010000243.1 GCA_937958375.1 uncultured Bacillaceae bacterium | reverse complement strand
TAATTTTCAACACTAAACTTTAACAGAGCCAAAAAATAAACAACTAGCCTCCCCCGTTCACTCGGTGGAAAGGCTAGTTGTTTTTATTTACGCAATAGCTCTTTCAATTCTCGAATCTCCTGCTTTAATTCGGAAACCTCAGTTTTCAGATCACCAAATTCATCTTGATCCTCTTCATCTTTTTCCATTTCATCAATTTTTTCAAAGTTATTGACGATGACACCAACAAAGAGATTCAAGACGACAAAGGCTCCGACAAGAATGAATGCAACAAAGTAAATCCAAGCCCATGGTGTCACTTCCATCACCGGTCTCATGACACCCGTCGCCCACGATTCCAGTGTGATCATCTGGAATAGAGTCAATGCCGTCAATTGCAGATTCCCAAACAGCTCTGGGCTGACCTCTTGAAATAACATCGTGCCGATCACACTAAAAATGTAAAACACAATAAATAGAAGTAGCATGATCGTTCCGAGTGAAGGCAATGTCATCAAAAGGGCATTCACCAGTTTCCGTAATGAAGGGATGACCGACACTGTACGGAAGACCCGTAACACACGCAACACACGCAAAACGGTAATGAACGGCGAACCAAGAAAAATGAAACTAAAAGCAACGATCAAGAAGTCAAAGACATTCCAGCCATCCTTGAAAAAGTGCCATGTCTTTTCTTCCGCGATCAATTTCAACATAATTTCGACCGTAAAAATCGACAGGATGATCACATCGAATAAAAGAAACCATTCTTCGTATCTTTCATATATGCTACCGTAAGTTTCCAAACCGACGAATACGGCATTCAGCAAGATAATAATAATAATAACCGGTTGAAACCAAGGATGTTCAACCACTTTTCGACTAAATCTCTGAAGCATGACTTAATCCCCCATCTAAGTTACAACAATTCATTTTATCATAAAAAACTTCACTGTTCTCTTGGCATTTTTGTTCATTTTCACGAATGATTCGTTTTTTCGAAATGGTACCCGCCTCTTTCACATGATAAAATGTGTAAAATAGATTGTTTGAAACAGATAGGGGACTAACATCACATGCCGAAACGTGTTTGGTTATTGATTATGGCGACGGCCATCAACGTGACCGGTGCTTCGTTCATCTGGCCATTAAATACGATCTACATGCATAATGAACTCGGAAAATCACTGACCTTCGCTGGATTGATCTTAATGTTCAACCAAGGGGCCGCCATATTGGGTAACCTCGTTGGTGGGACGCTTTTCGATAAAATCGGAGGTTACCGGACGATTTTGAGCGGTGGATTCATTACCTTACTTTCTGCCGTTTTGCTGACTCAATTCCATTCACTTATACCGTATTCCGTTCTATTGATCTGCATGGGGCTTGGATCAGGTGTGATTGTACCTGTCATGTTCGCCATGGCGACTTCCGTCTGGCCTGAAGGCGGAAGACGATCGTTCAATGCCATCTATGTCGCGCAGAATGTCGGCGTTGCACTGGGAGCCTCGCTCGGTGGATTTGTCGCCTACTATTCGTTTTCCTATATATTTTGGGCGAATGCGGCTCTGTTTATTTTGTTTTATGTCATTGTTTTGACAACCTTCAAGCCGATGGATGATCAAATCGACCGACAAGCCTATTCCACGGTGTTCAGCCAAGGTGTGATGATCAAAAACAAGAAGTCTTTTATCGCACTCGGTTTTCTCAGTTTTGGGTTTTTCATCGCCTGGCTTGCCTATACACAATGGCAAACAACGATTGCGTCGTACACTCAGGATCTCGGCATAACCGTCGATAAATACAGTGTTTTGTGGACCATTAACGGAGCGATGATCATTGCGGGGCAACCACTGATGAAGCTCATCACCAACTGGGTGAGAAGTCCAAAAATGCAAATCGTCCTGGGGAATACTATCTTTTTGGCTTCATTCCTTTACTTGCTCAGCGCTCAAACGTTTCCAGAATTTGCGACAGGCATGGTCATCCTCACATTTGGCGAAATGCTCGTATGGCCTGCTGTTCCAACGATTGCTGGCAGTCTTGCACCTAAAGGTAGAACAGGGTTTTACCAGGGGATCATCAATAGTGTCGGTACGGCGGGGAAAATGGTCGGTCCAGCTTTTGGAGGATTTATCGTCGATCACTTCTCCATACAAATTCTTTTTGTCTTATTAGCTTCTCTTCTGATTCTGCCTTATCTTACTGTCTATTTACTCGGACAAATGGAAAAGAAGATTGAAGCAGAAAAAGAACAGGAACAATTGGCATAAGACAAGCACTCCATCTGTACGTTTCGTACTTGGTGGAGTGCTTTTTATACGGTCATATCCTTTGTCGCTTGCTTCAGTTTTTCAACGGTATCTCGATCAGAAACCGTTTCCAACTCATAGTCCTGTTGATAACGTTCGTGCCCTTTTCCTGTTATCACAACCATATCGCCGGGTTCAGCCAAATCGATTGCCCTTTTGATGGCTAAGCTTCGGTCGGTCACGACTTCTCCATGCGTACCACCATATTGTTCTTGGTAGGAATGAAGTGTATTCTCCATTTTTTCTTCAGGGATTTCATTCAAATCGTCAAACGTCAGAATATAATAATCACTCAGCATGGCAGAATGGATCAGCATATCCGAGCGTTTCGATTCATCACGATTTCCCCGAAAACCAAATACATGAATAATTCGTTTCGGCCGACATTCTTTTGCAGCTTTCAGACAATAATAAATCCCTTTTGTCGTATGAGCATAGTCAATGACGACTCGTCTATTTCCCGGGAAATAAATCGACTCGAATCGACCTGGCAGTGCTGTGAAATTCCGCAATACGTCAACGGATTTTTTTCGTTCCAAACCGAATGCCTCGCTTACAAGCAACGTCATCGCCGCATTCAGCCGGTTGTGTTCACCTGGCATTAACAGTTCAAATTCGATTTCAGCCTCACCCGGAAAGCGGATGGACGATTGATTGATCGGCAATTGAATGGTCGAATCCGCATCCGTGCTGATTGTTTTGACCTGACACGGTTGGTTTTGTAGCCGACGATAGACGACTTCCCCCCATGAATTATCTCGATTCATGATGGCCGTCCCTTGAGGTTTCAGTTGTTTAAAGATGCGAAATTTCGTTTCGAAATAATCCTCCATGGTCGCATGGTAGTCCAAATGCTCCCTTTCAAGATTCGTAAAAATAGCCACGTCGAACTCCACGCCTTTGACCCGATGCTGTTTCAATGCGTGGGAAGATACTTCAATAATCATGACATCATCGTAGCTTTGATTTAATAAACGATGGAGTTTAATCGGATTAGGCGTTGTGTTGATCGTTTCAAAAGCTTGTCCATTGACGATATTTTGGATGGTTCCAATCACACCGCATTGAAAACCATGAGTTTCCAATACTTCTTTTACCATATAACTCGTCGTCGTTTTTCCATTCGTTCCTGTCACACCGACAACCCGTTTATTCTTTTGATCCGTTTGAAAGAAGTTGCGTGCCATCAGGCCGACAACTTCTTTAGAATTTCCCACACGAATATACGGGACGCCTTCCGTCTTCATTTCTCGATCGCCAATAATAAGGGACGCCCCATTTTCGATCGCTTCCTCGATATATTGGTGTCCGTCTATATTTTCTCCATTCACAGCGATAAACAGATAGCCCTCTCTGACGTCACGGGAATCATCGGTTATGTCGATGATTTCAATCGAATTGACGAGGTCTTTTTGGTCGCTTTGATATGGGATTCCGTTCAAAATATTTTCGATTTTCATGGTAGCCTCCAGGTCAGACACAACAATTTTGTTTAGTTTACCCGTATTCGATTGTGTAATAACAGTCCTTCACAATATGAGCCATTCGTTGTAGTACCATCCTACAATCGGAATGATCTGGTTCAATCCTTATTCCTCAATCAATTCATTTTCAATCAAGAAGTCTCTTGCGACATCTTCTGGTTTTTCTCCATCAATATCGACTCTGGCATTCATCTCTTGCATATCCTCCTCCGAAATGGTCCCAGCCAAGCCGTTGATGTTGGTTTCGAGCTCAGGGAATTCATTCAGAATTTCCAGACGGACAAGTGGAGCCGCGTCATATTTCGGAAAAAATCCTTTGTCATCTTCGGTTGTGACCAATTCATACCGTTCAATCCGCCCATCTGTCGTAAATGCCGGAATCAAGTCGACCTCCAAATTGTGAACAGCTTCATACATGACATTTGCATCCAAACTATTCGTATCGGAAAAATTAAAATCATAGGTTTCCAAGAGGGCATCATAGCCATCGCCTTGCCTTTCAAAAAACGCATGCGGAGCGCCGAACGTCATATCTTCTTCTTTGGAAAGCTCCGCCAAATCGGAATATGTTTCGACGTCATACTCTTTTTCAGGCGAAAAAGCGAGCGTGTACGTGTTTTCAAATCCTAATGGTTCTAACCACGTGACGTTGAATTCTTCTTCGTACCCTTCTCTTACCCTCTCCAAAACGCTCTCAGAACTTTCACCTTCTTCAGCTGATTCGTTTAACACAGCTTCCAATCCAGTCCCTGTATATTCGACATAAATATCGATATCGCCACGATCGATTGCAGGTGTCAATACGCTCACTTCGCCTAAACCTTCTTCATACTCGATTTGGAATTCCGTGGTTTCCTCTAAGTATTGACCAATTATTTGCGGAAGTATATATTGTTCTGTCCATGGCTTGCCGCCGATCGTGATCGTTTGACCGGAATTTGCCGACTCAGAACTTTCATCTCCTGAAGAACAGGCAACTAAAACGGCCATGAACAAGCCAATCAGCAAAGTAACTTTTATTTTTTTCACAACATCATCCTCCTACATTGGCAGTTGCCGTCCATTAATCTATTTTCATTCCTTTTGGTGTCGTACTTTTTTCAAGTAATTTCAAAATGAAATCAAACACGATTGCCAGTAATGCCACCGGAATCGCACCAGCCAAAATAAGATATTGGTTATAAGATTGGATTCCCCGGTAGATGACATCGCCAAGACCACCCGCACCGACAAAAGTTGCCAAGGTTGCAATCCCAACGGTGAGTACGGTGGCTGTCCGGATGCCGGCCATGATAAAAGGCAGTGCGAGTGGCACTTCGATTCGCCACATGCGTTGCCAGCGGGTCATTCCCATTGCACTTGCCGCTTCGAGCATCGAAGGATTCACTCGGGTGATTCCTGTATAAGTATTCCGGATCATCGGAAGAAGAGCATAGACGATCAACGCAATCAGAGCTGTATTTGTGCCGATTCCCATCACCGGAACAAGAAAACCAAAGATGGCAAGGCTCGGGATTGTTTGAAAAATCGCTGACACACCGATGATCGGTTCAGCCAGCCTTTTCGACCTGGCGATCAGGACACCAAGAGGCAATGAAATGAGGCAGGCGATCAGCATGGCCACGAAGGATAACCACAAATGTTCCATAAATGCCGTTTGAATCATATCCGATCTCGATTGAATCGTTTCAAAGAATTCATTCATGAGCTAACTTCCTTTTCCGACACTAGCGCTTGGAGTAACTGGTCTTTTGTTAGATAGCCGATGGTTTTTGTTTCATGGATAATTTTTAATGCAGAAACATTTTTCGAGGCGAATTCTTCTACGGTTTGTTTGACAGAAAGTGAGCGATCGATCGCCGGTACGTCTTGGGGATAATCAGGTAAATACCATTCCCTTAAATCGCTCACCGTAAGTTCATTACTCGGTACGTAACGTGCAATTCGATCCTTACCAATGAACGAATAAACAAATTCAGAACTCGGATGTCTGAGAATCTCATCCGGTTTCCCGATTTGTTCAATCCGTCCTTCACGCATGATGACAATCCGATCAGCGATTTTAAGTGCCTCATCCATATCATGAGTCACAAAGACAATTGTTTTTTTCAATTTTTCATGAAGTCCCTTTAAATAGTCTTGCAGCTGTTCCCGGCTGATTGGATCAAGCGCACTAAATGGCTCGTCCATCAGAATAATATCCGGTTCGCCTGCTAAGGCCCTGGCCACACCAATCCGTTGCTGTTCTCCACCGCTCAACTCAAGCGGGTACCGATTCCGATACGTTTCGGGATCTAGGTTGACAAGTTCCAACATCTCGGTCGCCCGTTCTTTTTGCTGTTGTTTTGTCCATCCAAGCAATTTAGGTACGACACAAATATTTTCCTGGACGGAAAGGTGTGGAAACAGTCCAACTTGTTGAATGACATAACCAATCGAACGTCGCAGTTCGACAATATCTTGTTCGTAAATCGACTTTTCTGAGATATGTATATCGCCATGGGTTGGGGTAATCAGTCGATTAATATGTTTTAATAACGTTGTTTTCCCACAGCCGCTCGGACCGATCACACAGGTTAATTCCCCTGAAGAAAACGTTAAGTTAATCTGATCCAACGCGACTGTGTCATCCTCAAATCGCTTCGTCAATTGCTGAATCTCAATCACCGCATCATCCTCCGTTCGTTTAAAAAAAGACGATTATCTGACTTATTCCCCAATGGGTTGGTTCATAAACTACACATTTTAAATTCTAAATTTTGTGATAATTTATTGTTTTGTAACATAAGATGTACTACAATGAGCTTGAAAATGCTTTTGTCATGATCCGACAAAAGTGGACAACCACTACAAAAAGGGGGAAAGTTTCATGAAGCAACTGACATCTTTTTTCAACCGCCTCGTGCAACGTTATTTGCCTGATGCCTTTTTATTCGCTCTTCTTTTATCCTTAGTTGTTTTCGTACTTGGGCTTCTTTTTACAGATAGCGGACCTGTCCAAATGATGGAGCATTGGGGGACTGGCTTTTGGGATCTGTTGACCTTTGCTATGCAGATGACCTTAATCGTTGTGACCGGTTATATCCTGGCTAACACACCATTGATCAAAGGCTTTTTAAATCAAGTCAGCAGTCTGGCGAAGACGCCGAGCCAGGCAATTATTCTGGTCACGGTCATTGCCTCCATCGCGTGTTTGATTAACTATGGGTTTGGCCTGGTCGTTGGCGGACTGTTGTCGCTTCACGTGGCCAAGCGGGTTCCGACAGTGGATTACCGCTTGTTGATCGCTTCTGCCTACAGTGGATTTTTGCTATGGCACGGCGGGCTATCCGGATCTGTTCCATTGACGATTGCTACCGAGGATCACTTTTTGGCCGATGTGATGGGAACGGTTCCCATCGTCGATACGCTATTCAGCGGCATGAACGTATTCATCGTTTTGGTGATGCTCGTCACGCTGCCACTCATGAATTGGTGGATGAATCGCACCAGTGATTATACAGGGACCATCGACCCGGCTTTCTTGGAAGGCCAAACGGAGTCTGTCGAGGTTGAGGAGATGCCTAAATCGGACATGACGCCTGCTGAGCGACTTGAAAACAGTATGATTCTATCGCTAATCATCGGTTTGCTCGGTATGTCCTTTGTCGTCTATCACTTTGTCAACAACGGTCTAGATCTGAACTTGAACATCGTTAACTTCACGATGCTATTCTTAGGAATTTTACTTCATAAAAACCCAAGAAGGTACTTGAATGTGGTCGGAGACGCTGTGAAAAACGCCGGAGGAATCATTATTCAATTTCCATTTTATGCGGGGATTATGGGGATGATGGTCGCCTCTGGTTTATCAGAACAAATGTCACTCTGGTTCGTCAGCATTTCGAATGAAGTCACCTTCCCGCTTTTTACTTTCTTGAGTGCAGGGCTCGTCAATTTCTTCGTCCCATCTGGCGGTGGCCAATGGGCTGTGCAAGCACCCATCATGATTCCAGCCTCGATCGAATTAGGTGTCGATACCGCCAAAACGGCAATGGCCGTCGCTTGGGGAGACGCGTGGACCAACATGGTTCAGCCATTCTGGGCACTCCCATTACTTGCGATCGCCGGACTTAAAGTACGCGATATTATGGGCTTTTGTATGGTGCTTCTGCTGTACAGCTTCTTCCCAATTGCGATTGGGCTGCTGTTGTTTTAGTTTTCGTACGAGGCTGAGTTTGGATTAGTACGGAATTTTCTCGAATTAGTACGGAAAAATCTTTAATTAGTATGGAATCTCTTCAAATTAGTACGGAATAATCCAGAATTAGTGCGGAAATCGCCCAGATTTGTACGGAATTACTGCTTTTTAAGGCAATTCTCCTTCTTGTCAAACATTCATATTTTGGTAAACTAACAAGGCTTCCTCTTTAAACAGGGGAAGCCTTGATTAATGGATAGGAGTTGATGCCATCTATGATTGTAAAACCAGTTGAGACGCCACACCGTTTGTTACAAGCTTTGGCCCTCGAAGGCCGCCGCCCTCACACCGAATTCCTGGCTATTTACCCCGAAACGGATTTAGCACCCGTTCTCCCAACACTCGAAAGCCATACGCCAGTTAGTATAAGAGCGGAACCGATCCAAATGCTGAGTGTAATCGTTTCACCCAATAGCAGCCAGCCGAAAAAGAGTCCAAAAACCGGAACGAGCAAGGATGGCATCGTTGCGCCGACCATATCGACGACACTGAGTAAGAGAAACCAGACGGTAAAACATAGTGCAGAGGCTAGGACCCCTGTAAATAAGATATAGTAGATGATTTCGCCATTCCATTGAATGGGTTCACCGCCTTCTCCGATGAGTGCGACGAGTACAATCGCAATCGTACCGAAAAACATTTGATAGGCGTTCACCTGAAGTTGGGATAAGCTTTTCAGATGCACGCGGTAGTAAACGTTTGAGGCTCCCCAAGAGATCGCCGATAGCACAATCAAAAATTCACCCCAAATCACTTCAACGGAAAAATTCCCAAATGTCTCTGCACCCAAGATGACGATGAGTCCAATAATCCCTAAAGCAATCCCGATTTGCTTGATCCCTGTAATTTTTTCTTTCAAAAATATAGCCGCCAACAACCCACTCCATAATGGCATGGAATAAAGAAGCAAGGAAGACTTACCTGCATCAATGAATTGGAGTGCGTACATGACAAGCAAAAACACAACACTCGTTTGAAGCAGGCCCACGACAATCAAGTGCTTGATCGCCGACTTCGGAGGTTTGCCTACTTTCCATAGAAAAAGAATGACAAACATGACAAGAGCACCTGTTCCAAACCGGAAGGCGGAAAAGGTGTAGGGACCCATATATTGAAGTGCGTCTTTCATCAAAACCCATGAATATCCCCAAAGGATGGTAATGATCAAAATCAAGAGCCATTGTAGACTCTTATTTTGCTCTAACTTATGTAAAAACACACGAAACCCCTCCTACCTATTAGTATGCTGGATAAATAATAGATAGGAAAGGATTCAAGGCTGTGAATTTTTCAATCCGCATAATAATTTTCATATAGTTCTTTCACTTTGTCATCAAACTTTGCCAGATAAACCGAACGTGCTTCCCGGTGATATTCCTTGCCATTGACGAAAAGCAGCAAGACAGGAACCGTCAAGATGTTGAACTTCCCTGCAATTTCCGGTACATCATCCGTCCTGACTTGTGCGGTTGCAATGTTCGGGTATTGATCCAACACTTGCTTGACCTGTGGCTTCAGTGCGTGACAAACACTGCAATTTTCTTGGGAAACATAAAGAAATGCGAGTTCATTTTCATCAACGAATGCATCAATTTCTGATGTGTTATCAAGTGGTTTAAATCCCGTGTCCATAAAAACAACCCCTTTGACCGAAAACTGCCCGACAATTATTGTGGGCAGTCTCTTCATTACTTATCCGATTGTTCATACAGCTCATCAAAATGATGAACCATTTCAAAATCCAAGTCCGTCAATCCTTGCATTTTCCAGGACGAAATTTTCAATGTCACCACTTTGTAGTCAATTGCGATATTCGGATGGTGTTCTTTGCCTTCAGCATAAGCAGCTACTTTGCTGACAAATTCAATCCCCATCAAGTAATTTTCGAATTTGTAACGCCGCTGTATCCATTTTTCATCGAGGCGCTTCCATTTCGGCAGCTTTTCCAGTTCTTTTTCGATTTGTTCTTCAGATAATCGTTCCATCATACTCCCTCCTTCCATTGGTTTACCCTTTTTCAAGTGTTTTCAACAAATCACTCTCCGTCTGATTGTTTTTCCACATAGCGTTTCAGCACGTCTAATTGGTTCCCGTCTTCGTTCCGGATCATCTTGGTGATCAGTGGTTTATACAATTTGTTTTTCAGCCCGGAAGGCTTCAATTTGCCGATAAACTCAACTTTTGTTCCTTCATCCACTTCTGAAAACAAGTACGTATAAGTCAAAAAAAGCTTATGTTGTTGACTCTCAATCGTAAATCGCTTATTTTCTTCAAATTCCGTGACCTTCAAGATATTTTCGATTTTGTAACCTCGGACATTTCGTGTTTCTTTAATTCCCGTATTCAAACCGACCGGCCCATCGGTTATGATTTCAATACTTTCAATATGCTCCATGTCTTCGGTATGCTTATAGTTCGTCAACACATCAAAAACTTCTTCGACCGGTGCCTGAATGACGGCTTCCATTTGAATGGCCATCTCTGTTCTCCCCCTCATGCCTGTCCAATCTTTTTTACCATTATATCATTCTCGAGCATTCGACTCATCTTCTGCACTCAATCCCCAATCAAAATTGTCCCAGCCGATCATGCGGCTGGGACAATTTCGAAAAGGGAGTAATCTATGCAAACCAGAATTAAGGGGGCTAACAAATTAATGGTGCTTCTCCAACTGAATTTTTTCGATTGTTTGATGATAGGATATCGGTTTACTGAAATAAAAGCCCTGAAATATTTTGCAACCGAAATCACGAATCATTTCGTAATGCTCCTTTGACTCGATTCCTTCGGCCAAGAGCTTTAAGTTCAAGTCTTCAGCCAATTGAATGATCGTCTTACAAATCCGTTGATCGACCGAACTATGAATCACATCTTGGACGAATGAACGGTCTAATTTGATCATGTCAACGGATAAATATTTCAAGTAATTCAACGATGAATATGATGTTCCGAAATCATCAATCGAAATTCGCACACCCATCTGTTTCACGGTTTCAATTGTTTTCGAGACATTTCCAATCCGTTGCATCAATGCTGTTTCCGTAATTTCAATTGCAAGTTGGTCACCGGGGAAGCCTGTATCCTTTAAAACCTTTTGCAACTTTTTCGAGAAAATCGGTTGGTTGATATGAAGGGCAGAAATATTGATGGATAAGATATATTCCTTCCCCGTTCGGTCCATGAGCTCCTTAATGTCGCGACACGCTCGCTTCATGACCAGATCGTCAATTAAATCAATCAACTGATGTTCTTCCGCATAATCGATAAATTCACTGGGTGGTAAAATGCCTCTAATGGGGTGATTCCAACGAGCAAGTGCCTCAAACCCGATGATTTCCTCCGAATCTGCTCGGTATATCGGTTGGTAATATGGAATGATTTCTTTATTTTCGATTGCACAAAGTAATTCATTCGAAAAACGTTCGTCCTCTATGTTTCCTGTTTCTTTAATCTCTTGTAACCAAGCAAATTCAGACGTGTTATCATTGGATTGAATATAATTCGAAACGATCAGGGTCATCAATGAACGATATGATTTAATGATTTCAATTTCTCTTTTAGTTGGTGTACGTGCTTGTTTTGTGTAAATCGAGAAAACAGCAATGACTCGGTTCTGTTGATAGTCAAAAATGGGAACCGCCCAGCAAGAGTCCAACTGATGGATGCTGGCCAATTGATGTTGTTCTTTACTCGAAGGGTCCTTAGAGATATTTGTCGTAATCGTCACTTTTCCTGTTTTGGCGGCAGTCAGAGTCGCCCCCCTACCACGTTCGACCTGTAGGCCTCTACATGCTTCCTTAAATTCTTCGGACAAACTATTCGATAAACATTCTGTAATTACTTGCTCCACCTGATCGATAATCATCAACGTTGAAAAAGTACCGAATAATTTACGATCAAAATATTTCAACGTCAGGTGAATTGCTTCTTTAAACGTACTCGATTGCTGGATTGCTCGTTCGATATAATGATAGCCTTCCAGGAATTCTTCCGGCGTGATACTCGATTTTTTCTCGACTTGCTGATGTACCATGAAAGAACCCTCCTCGCCATTTTTGTCAATAGACGACTAATTTTGTTTTCTCTCAAACACGTGTATAATTAAGATAGATTTGTATCGTCGGATGTTGTCGATAGGTTATGTAAAAGAAAAGGCTACCAAAAAAGCGAGGTAGCCCATATGGATGGTTGTATCTTTTGTAGATTTGCAAATAAGTATTACTCTAGTGAACCGAGATCCTTATGCCCTTTCCCAATACCTTGAATTGTGACGAATGCTTCTTCGGATGTGTTATCCTGGCTCGCATCAAAACCGTATAGGCTTGTCACAATCAGAACAACAGCTAATAGACTTAATAGTTTTTTCAATCCACACCCTCCTTTGCGAGTTGATTTTATAGTTAATCTATCATAGATATAAAAGGTATGGATTTGCGATTTAAAGCGATTTTAGCCGAAAATCACTGGTTTATCTCCAGTTTTCTTCGTTTTTCTCAAATAATATAAACATCAGAATATTTTTTAGGAAATTATTCCAAGGAGTGAATAAATTGTATGACAATCGAGAGGATATAGGAGAAAAGATCTATGAATTAAGAAAGTATTTTAACATGACACAAAAAGAATTGTGTCATGGAATCTGCACTCAGGCCTATATCAGTAAGATTGAGAACGGTTCACTGTCGATTGCTGCAGATATTTT
>CALGNY010000242.1 GCA_937958375.1 uncultured Bacillaceae bacterium | reverse complement strand
TTGGTAAATCTTTGACCTGTTTGAGAAACGCCGTCATATTTCGATCATCATCCATTGGGTAGGTAAACTGAAACCGTTCAGCAACCTCTTGAGCTAATGAGCGAAACAGTTCACAGCTAACGAAAATCGACTCCCACATATGTTTGGCATTGGAATTGGCATACGTTTGTTCATACATCTTCCAGTAATTCTCAGGAAGAAAATCTTTAAAATATTTATTGAACATCCCCACAGAAACACGGAAATCATATTGGATCCCAATCCACCAGGCAATCATTTGATCTAAGGCTTTCCTGATCGTATGTTCAAACATCAGTTTCGAATAAGGTAATTGATTACGCCACATCCCCTTCGCAACATTTTGTAAACACCACCAGAAATTATTCGTGTAACTATCATATTCGAGCTGAGTAGGCTTTTGAACGAAATAATCGCGGTCACTCGGCGGGTGAATTTTCGGTAAAAGATTATCCTTATCCAGTAGTGGCACCGTTAATGAATCTTTTCCATAAGTTGTGAGAGTTTCCGCAATCGTCTGTATCCGTAAATCAATGCGATTTCCATCCTCGAACAACATCAAAAAGCCGTATGATGACTGAATATCAATCTGTGAAACATCTCCAAAATGATTTCGGTCAGGCTCTTGCATCATGATTAAGTCTCCAAAAAACTGAATCCATTCCTGATTTTCTATGAAATCCAGTGTTTCGGTAACCACATAAACTATGTCGTAATCTTGAAATATATCTTTTGGAACCTTTGGATTTGCTCGGGAACCGTTCATATACACTGCTCGGATTCGTTCATCCTCACGTGCAAATTTCAGTATGAGATTAAACATTTCACTTTCACTTCTCATCGTTTAGCCTCCTGCCGTACAAAAAAAGCTTGAAAAAACACCATCAAAGCAGCCAGTTCCTATAGGCATGTTGCAACTTCGACTAGGCGTTTGGTTCAGGCCTTCAATTTAATTTAATACGATTTCATCTGGATTATGTCTTTCTTCTTTTACCGATTGATTCAGCGCTTCTGCATTTCCTTTAAAAAATCCGACCTTATCCAATGTCAGCCCTTCTTGCTCAATCATTCGGTCGAGTGCAACCGACGATAATTGCAAGAGTGAATCCAAGGTCGGCGTTTCGATGGATAACAGCCGGGCCAAGCTGAGCCATGGCACAACGCCAAATAACAACCCTTCCATAAATTGATTTATCATATGTACTTTCGTTCTCGGCAGTTGGTTGAAAACATTGCTTTCCTGCATTTGTTCCATTAATTCATCAAGTGGTTTGACATGCCCCGACTCAACTAGCCTGCGTTCAATCCCCACATCTTCAAATCCCATGGAGCGAACCAGCTTTTTCCGCTCTTCATCGACCTCCTGCATCAGCCGGGCAACCGTCTCAGAGATGCCTTCCCGATAAAGTTGGAAGTGTGCAATCTCCATTTCAATTGTAGAGAGGTTACTGAGTACCGGTACGACGACCGTTTCCGGCAAGCGATTATTCAATAAAACTTCCCAGATATTTTCTGCCTCCGTCATACTCGGGTAACAGGCCCGCAATTCACGGAGAAACATTGGATGATCACTTTTCGGATAGCTCGAGAACAGCATTTTTTTCGAACGCAAAATCAATTCGAGTTCACCCGTTTTCTCATCATAAGCGATCTCATATGGCGGCGAATCCGTTTCGCCAACCACGTAATCCGCTTCGGTCTCCATTTCATCGGTCACTTGTTTGAAACGCAGACTCGCAAGTGCGCCGTGACCAAATAACACAACTCGGTGATTGTCAGTTAGAAACGGGGCACATTGACGTGCGATCGATTCAACATTCCAACCCGTTGCTGTGATAAAAATCAGTGACGAGGCCTGCAGCGCTTCCGCCAAATTTGATTCCACTCGGTGAAAATCCACCCGCTCTCCATTAAAGAAAATGGTCGGTTCCTCAACCAGTCGTTCACCTAGAGGCTCATCTTCAGGAACATACAACGTAACCGTAAAACCTCGCTGCGACAGATCCGCCACAGCCGCCAAGCCGATTTCATCCGTTCCGATTATGGTTACATGCTTACTCATTTTCTCCCACCTCTCACCGAACATGCTAACGCTTCTATCTATATGATTCTATTCGGCAAATCCGCCGAAAATCCTGCATCATTCACTAGAATTCTCTTTTTAAAAAAAGATCTTATTTGGTAAATAGATCGACTCCGAACACCGTGCCAAAGGTAAACACCAGCGTCCAGCCAATCAAACTGATTGTCATCCAATACAACGTACGGTGTTGGGACGTTCCAAGGAGGATCGCTGTTGCCGCTGCGATATGTGATCCGATCAGGAGCGGTCCGCTAATGGTCAGCCCAGGCACCCCGTACTTATGCCAGAGCTGCTCAGCTCGCTCGTATTTCGACCTTTTTTCGTTCGTCGATTCCTTCTTCTTTCTTCGTTTCATCCACCAGTCCTTCAACCGATCAAAGAAAATGATCAGTAAATAGACTGTCAATAAGTTCCCGGCAAATGCCATGACAGCAACCCAAAACGCATTCATCCCCGCTAAAATGCTCACCGGGATAATGAACGCAATCTCCAACCATGGCACCGCGGCTAATATAAATACGAGAATGTATTCCCAGATGTTTAGTAGAATGTCCATATGCTACCCCTTTGCTCCTGCAACTCAACGAATTTCTGTGTCTTGCGAATGATGTACCCATATGGTTTGTGACTCAACCCTTTACCATCCTAGACTCACGTCTCCCGAACCGGCGCCCGATGCCAATTCATCGCAATCAGTGATAAGAAAATCATCACGCCGCCAATGACCATATACACCCGAAATGGCTCATTCAACACAACGACACCCAACACAACCGAAACGAACGGAATCAAAAACGTCACAAACGTTGCGTACACCGGTCCACCGTTTTCAATCAACTGATAAAAAATGACGTAGCCAAGCCCTGAACTAAGGCATCCGAGCACAAATAAGGAACCGATGATTTCCCAGGAAAGCAGCGTCGCAAATACATCCGGTTGAAAGATGAATGTCGGAATGCCGTTAATCAGTGTACCGAATAACAGGGTGTAAAACCCTAATACGAACGGTGAAATTCCCTGAAAATATTTACCCGTAATGATCGAGTTAATCGCATAACAGATCGTTACGCTGAGCATTAATCCGACACTGAAAAAACCGAACGCATCCACTTGTAACGTATCCAAAAACAAAATGATCAATGCCAACACACCAAGAACGAGACTGACCATTTGATTGGCAAGTGGTTTAACCTTCAAAAATATGATCGATAGCACAAACGTAAAAATTGACGTAAAGGAATTCAAAATTCCACTGACCGAACTATGTAATGATACGAGCGAAAAGGCCATCAACAGCCAAGGAATCCCTGCTGCCAGACTAAGTGACGCGACAAACTTAAATTCAATTTTTCGCTTCAGTTTAATTTTTTTCATCAAAATAATCGGGACCAAGATGACGAGGCCGAACAAACAGCGAAAGAAAACCAGACTTACCGGATGAAGGTCCTCGACAAGGATTTTTGTAAATAAAAACGAGGACCCCCATAGCAAGCTCAACAACAGTAGCAGCGAAACATTCAGAAGCGGATTAGTTCTCGTCGCCATGATGCATCCTGTGAATAAATTGTTGGATTGGTGGGATCGCTGGCTGTGCGCCCTTGCGGCTAACCGTGTATCCAGCGACTAATGTCGCAAGTTCCATCGCTTGCTGGATCGGCATGCCATACGTCAAACCCGTAACGAGCCCGGCATTATAGGCATCGCCCGCACCCGTCGTATCGACAACATCGGTTTCCGCTGGCTCCACATAATAATCATCTTCCTCCCGAACAAGTAACGATCCCAATCGGCCGAGCGTCACAACGACCTGGCCAACCCCTTCATCCAATAATAATTTCGCAGCCGCTTCCGCATGTTCCAAGTCATGGACTGGCAAACCTGAGAGCTCTGCCAACTCAATCTCATTCGGCGTCAAAATATCGATTTGACTGAGCAGTTCACTAGATAACTGTTGTGCCGGCGCCGGGTTGAGTACGACCTTTTTACCCAATTTCTTTGCGACACTGACTGCATATTCTACGGTTTCAAGCGGAATTTCCAACTGCAAAAGAACAAGATCCGCTTCTTCAATCAACTCCATATTTTCGTCAATATCTTTTTTCGAAACTTGATGATTCGCTCCTGGGACAATCACGATCGAATTTTCTCCGTAATCATTAACCTGGATGATCGCAAATCCCGTCTGCCCCTTCACACTGATGCCCTGCGTCTCGATTCCGAGCTCACGATAATTTTCCAAAATCGCCTCGCCAAAATCATCCTGGCCAACACTGCCGATAAAAGAAACCTCAGCGCCAAGTCTCGCACAAGCCACCGCCTGATTCGATCCCTTCCCACCAAAACTGGTGGAATAATAGGAACTCGATACCGTCTCACCAGGCTTGACGATCTCCTTCACGCCAAGCACCAAATCCATATTGATACTTCCGATGACGACCACCTTCATTGCTGGTCCCCCTTACTCTGGAGTCTATTTGTCCAATGCGTTTGTTTACTTAGTTACCTATGAATCCAGTTGCATTAAGTATATAAGTTGGTCCAAAAAAGCACAATCCATGAAATTTCCATGTATGCAAATTTTACTCGAATACAGACAAGCCAACGCACATATGCTTTCAATGGATTTCAATAATTGAGGAAGAAAGGTGATTCTGTGGATAAAGACAGACATCATAAAGGGAAATCAGGGGAAGAGAATCCGAAGCAAAAGCAGATGAACGCCTATCGGGTCAAAAATACAGGTCCAGGGAAAAAGATGACCAATGAGAACGGTGTCCGTGTTTCCAATGACCGACAGACATTGCGGGCAGGCAGGCGGGGCCCAACCCTCTTACAAGACTTTCATTTTTACAAAAAACAAACCCATTTTAACCGAGAGCGCATTCCGGAAAAAGTCGTGCATGCAAGAGGTTTCGGGGTTTATGGAGAATTTGAAACGTACAAATCGTTAAGACATATCACCCGGACTGACTTCCTGCAAGAGGCTGGATGCAAAACACCGGTTTTTGTCCGATTCTCTACTTTCATCGGAAACAAAGGCTCAAAGGATACCGCAGTGGATATCCGAGGCTTCGCAACGAAATTTTACACGCAGGAAGGGAACTATGACATGCTGGCCCTTCAGTTCCCGGTGTTCATTTTAGCCGATGCAATGAAATTCATGGACGTCACCCATGCCGCCAAACCGAATCCGATCACACACATTCCACAAGCGACGACCGCCCACGATAACTTTTGGGATTACGTCGCCAATAACCAGGAGTCCGCCCATATGGTCATGTGGCTCATGTCCATGCGAGGCCGCCCACGCAGCTGGCGCATGATGGATGGCTGGCCGATCAATACATTCCGCTTCATCAACCATCAAGGCAAATCAACATTCGTCCGGTTCAAATGGATTCCAAAACTCGGCGTTCACTCGCTCTTATTGGATGAAGCAAACATCATCGGTGGGATTGACCCGGATTTCCACCGACGTGATATTGTGGAGGCCATCGAAAAAGGGGCCTATCCGGAGTATGAATTAGGCATTCAATTAATCGACGAAAAAGATGAATTCAGCTATGACTTCGATATCCTGGACGATACAAAACTATGGCCTGAAGAAGTCGTTCCAGTCGAGAAAGTCGGTAAAATGACGCTCAACAGGCTTGTCGATAACTTTTTTGCCGAGGAAGAGCAATCCGTATTCGACCCAGCCAACGTCGTTCCAGGCATCGACTTCACCAATGATCCCGTTTTGCAAGGCCGGGCAATTGCTTACCGCGACACGGAATTATACCGACAACACTCTGCGAACATCGAAGACATCCCAGTCAACCGACCAATTTCCAAACGATATTATAATTTGCGGGATAGCTATCAACGGCACCGGGTGGACGTCGACTCCGTACACTATCATAACAACTCACTCGCCGGAAATACGCCGGAAGAGTCCTCCTTTGAAGAAGGTGGCTTCGTCCATTATCCGGAAGAAGTTGAAGGCCGTGTCACACGTGAAGTTCCAAGTGATTCATTCGAAGACTTTTTCTCACAGGCACGGTTATTTTGGAACAGTTTATCACCCGTTGAAAAACAAGATCTCGTCGACACATTCTCCTACCACTTAGGACTTGTGAAAAGCGAATCCGTCAGGCAGCAAAACGTCGATATGTGGGCGAACGTCGACAAAGGCATGGCAACGAAAATCGCCGAGGAAATTGGCGTCCGGCCACCAACCGGCAATCATGTCGCGGTCACAGCAAGTTCGCCAGCCATCAGCCAAGCCAACACACCACACTACGCCTACACACAAAAAGTCGGCATTTTGATCGGAGACGGATTCAACACCGATGAAGTCCGCCGCGTGACCAATTTATTTGAAAAATATGGGGTCTTTTTCGATGTCATCAGCGACACCCTGAATCCTGTCGTCGGCTCAGATGGAACCCGAATGAGAGTCGAGCGCACCTTCTTGACAACGTATCCGGTTCTCTATGATTCACTCTACGTCGTCGGTGGCACTGCAGATAACCAAGGGAAATTCAACCAAGACATCATCCATTTCGTCAACGAAGCCTATCGCCATTACAAACCAATCGGCGTCGCATCGAGCGCTAGCGCCTACGTGCAAGCAACGGAAAATAACAACCTCGCCGGCGTCATCTTTGCGGACGGGAACCCAGATTTCGGCGAAGACTTTATCGCAGCCATCGCCCAACAACGCTTCTGGAACCGAACCTGATGCATGAATCCTGTCGAGCGGTAACCATTTAAACCTGATATCATCCCGTGGTGGGTACATATTTCTCCGCCACGGGAACATTTATTGCTGGGATGGGCGCATATATTGTTGCGCTGGACCATTTATTTCGGCGAAGGGCACATATTTTTCCGACTTGGGACCATTTATTTCCGCGA
>CALGNY010000241.1 GCA_937958375.1 uncultured Bacillaceae bacterium | reverse complement strand
GGTCTCCGGGTCTTCGTAAAAGTCGCTAGATATAGAGCTGACACCATATTCATTGTCAGAATAGGCGATCGTAGCCAACACGTTTTCTTTCTCATCATCCAATGCTTTTTCTTCTACAATTTGCCCTGATACCATGGAAAAATGATCGGTGTTTGACTTTTGATCCAAAACAATAGAAGACGATGCCGTTTTACCTTCATCGCCGATACCTATATAGTACGTTTGTTGTTCTTCCTGACTCATTGGCTTAGAAGTAGAAAGAATAATCGTGCCGCTATCCTCAGCTGGCTCTGTAGATATGTATCCGATTTTATCATCCTGTAATTCTCCTGATTGATATTTCTCAATCCACACGATCACTTCACTGTATTCTGTGTCGATCTGGTAGTCAAATACGAATGATTGCTCGGAAACAGTTGTAAGTATGATATTTTCCTTATCATTTAATTCACTAGCGAAGATGACATTTGATTTTGATTGATCATTCTGGCAAGCACTCAGAAGTAACACCAGCAAAGCCACTAAAATAATAGATAACCTTTTCAATTGATCCCCCCCCCGCTCTCTTATTCAAACATTGTTCCCTCTAAAAACAGCCTATTACATGAGACCTCATTATTCAATCCAATATCCAATAAATCCATGATTTCATATACTTTCTTTCTACTTTTGTTTACATTTGAATTAATGAATTATAAAAATTCTGCAAATAAATATATTCTTCATCGTCTTATATAGTGTAAGAGCTTTTACAAAACTATCACCTATACGATCGAAACGAACAAAGAGTTAGGTGATTCTCCTTGGATCAATGGCATGCCTGTCTTAGGTGATTCGCACCAAAGTGGTACTGAAAAATCTTCAAAAGTTGAAGACGGGAAGTATATTGGGATGATGGAAGTCAATCGTTCGAATCAACAGGAAATAGAGGAAGCTGACGTAAATTGGACCATTGGGAGTATATCAACAGAACCGAATAATGAAGGCACAGTTGTTGAAGGTGATTGGGAGTTCCAATTTCATGTCAATGCAGTCGAAAGTCAGAGTATCACGCTTGATGAAAGAATCGATGAGGGAGATGTCAAATTCACTGCTGAAAAAATAATCATCACTCCAATGTCTATTCTTTTATCCTATGATCACGTGGTAAGCGAAGAGATCATGGATAATTGGGATAGTCACTCCGCAATCGTCGAAATAACCGATGATTTAGGGAATGATTATAGCTTGGTGTCCCTCGCAGGAACGAGCAATGTATCTCACTCCCTTAACTGGAATGCCACTTTTACTAGAGTAGATTCTGATGCAACGAAATTCTGACTCCGATTATTGAGCTATCAGATTATGAAACGATTGGTTACGACGAGAATGGCGACCCGATAAAGGCTGATTACCGTTTAATAGATAGCGATGCGGATTATGAAGAGATACAGCTTGAGGAGATTATTGTAGAGTTAGAGTAAGCCAAGACGACAATTTGCCCCCTAAAGTAGTCCGCGTTTGTAAAACAAACCGACTTACTCTGAAGGGGGCGTTTCTATCTCACCTGCTCCATAAATGATGATTTGTAGCTGAAAAGTTGTCTCTTCCTCTTGCTGCTGATAGGTCATTCGGTTGATGTGAATGATTCGATCAGTGGATTCCAATTCCTGCACGAATTGTTCAACGTCTCTGCCGGAAGTTGAAAGTCCGTTGATGGTAACCGTTTGCTGGATGATTCCTCGAACTTGTTCATCAGCCACATTCAGTGGCTCATCAAAGGCATAGGATTCAATCGTAATATTCCTGCGATCCGCTCCCTGTTCGACAAATTCGACAAAGGTTTGTTCACCCAACCCTTCCGGTAATTGGGCAATCAATTGCTCCATCGTCGTCGGCTCAACCTCTTCCTGCTCATTGATTGTCCGTTCGAGTGTCGTTTGACGTTGCTGTTCAATGGCCAATTCTTGTTCGGCACGGTCTAATTCATCGACTTGATTGGTGTAATAGAAAAAGTAAAAGGCTGCTACGCCAACAATAAGCAACAACATCCAAGCGATCAGTACTTTTATTTGATTCGGCTGAAGCTTGTTTTTCATGATGGATCACCCGCTTCCACAAAAATCGTGTAGCTAGCAATCTGAGCGTTATCTTCAGGTATGGCTTGAATTGAATGAATCCTTATATCTTCCATACCTTCGATTTCTCTCAATTGATTCAAATAGTGAATCGCTTGCTCACTTGAGCTTACTAGAACCATGATGTTCAATTGATTCTCCTCATAGATCACCTGGTCCATGACGGCTGAACGAGGCATACGACTGGTAACTTCATGTAATGTGATACTGACTTCTGGGAAGAGATCTGCCACTTGTTCAATCAATGCCTCATGTTGTTGAATTTCTTTTTGCTCCACCGTTCCATCGATGTCAGCCTGCAATATTTGGTTGGTTTGTTGCTGTTGCTCGATCTGGATTTTTACGGCTTCAATCTCATCGTTTTGTTGCCATGCCAAAAAGACACCGCCAGCAATCACGGCAAGCGTAAGCAATAACAGTAAAAATCCGAGCAGGAAGAAAGACCGATTTTTTCTTTCTTTTTTTTGTAGAAGATTGACTTCAATCGCCATTTAAATCCCTGCCCTCATCGCAAGCCCCAAAGCCTGGTGGAATCTCTTCTCAACATTCAATCCTTTTGGACCCATAAATCGCTCTTCATCCAATTCAATGATCGGAATTCCATACTGCTCATCTAGCTCACTTTTTATTTCATCCAAATAGGGCATGTCGCCAACTAAAGCGATTTTTGAGAAACTACTTTTCCCCTCTTGCATCGAATACTGATAAAATCGCTGGATTCGTTCCATTTCAGCATTAATTTCTTCAAATTGTTCCATAACTTCTTGACGGCTTATATCCTCTTTTTCTAACGTTGGTCCATAGCTTTGCGGGTCGGTCGTATCATCGAACAACGAAAATTGCTGTGTGAAAATAGGATACTCACCCTCAAAAGCCGTGAATACGACGTTTTCAACATGATACTGGATCAAAAGTAATTGATCCGATTCGATTAAACCTTCGTTCTCCAGGAGTCGGTAATAACTAAGCGGAGAAATATCAACCGTAGCAAGCTTCAATCTAGCCTCTTGAAAACAAGATTGATAACGAGCGACGATCTCTTCATCCGTTGAAATAATCATAATCTGTTTTCCTTCTGCTGTCTCCTCAATTAATCTCGTTTCAATCACTGGCCGATCAAATGGCAAATGTATCGTCTCGCCAAGTGCAAATGTCACATATTGTTGGATTTCATCATTGACCACATTCTCTGGGATCAATTGTTTACGGATAATGACAGCACTGTCTGGCATCGTCAGTCGAACAGGATGTTTTTTCAGTCTCCACTTCTTCGCAATCATCCGAAGAATTTTTATAAACGTGTCTTGATCCTCAATGATTCCATTCACAATGGTCCCTCTCGGTATAAAATGCTCACCAAACTTCAGAATTTCTTTAGAAACAGAGTTCATGGCTACAAATCGGATTACATAATCTTTGATTTCTAGATTGACGAATATGTCTTTTTTCATGTTTTTCATCCTTAAACGAAAAATGTTGTGACGTACCAATTCACTAGTGAATCACCATAGAAATAAGCAGTCAGCGCACCAAGAGCAATGAACGGACCAAACGCAAACGGGACGCCACGTTTTAATCTACCAAACGCCATCAAAATTAAACCGATGACGCTGCCTACCATCGCAGCGATTAAAAGAGTCACGAGGATATTTTGCATGCCAAGTGCCAAACCGAGCACTGCAAACAACTTGATGTCACCACCACCCATACCACCTCGACTGATCAGTGCGATGAATAAAAGAAGTGCAAATCCGATAACTGCAGCCAGATAGGCGTCATACCACGGGTCGGTCGGTATAAAAAATCGTAGGACGACTAGAGTTATGAAAAAAAAGAGATTAACTTGATCAGGAATAAGTTGTGTATGTAGGTCGCTGATGGTAACGATGACTAGTAAACTAATCAAACTCCATGCGATGAGTAATTCCCAATCGAACCCAATTTGGTAAAAAGCAAAAATGAATAAACCCGCTGTCAATGCCTCGAAAAATGGATAGACCGGAGATATTCTAGCCCCGCATTGCTTGCATTTTCCACCTAAAAACAAATACGAAAAAACCGGAACCAAATCAAGTGGCCTCAAACGCCGTTGACAGCTTGTACAATGGGATGGTGGATGTACGATTGATTCTCCATTCGGCACACGTAACCCGACGACATTATAGAACGATCCTAAAATCAATCCGAGGATTGCTATGTAAAGATAAATGCCAATGATCAAAAGCTATCATTCCTGACTTGGTTAATAG
>CALGNY010000240.1 GCA_937958375.1 uncultured Bacillaceae bacterium | reverse complement strand
AAGACGTTGAGCCATTGGAGTTAAATATCAGTGTGCTGCGAAAAATTGATTATCTATTTGCTAAGGGAAAGTATGCACAAGAAATTCGTGGTGCCAAGCCGGAGATGAACCATGAAGGCTATATTAAAATGGTTCAAGCAAGACATCCGTTGATTCCCGAAAACGAAGTCGTCAGCAACGACATTGAAATTGGTAAAGATTATCGCGCGATCGTCATTACCGGGCCAAATACGGGTGGTAAGACGGTTACATTAAAGCTGGTTGGTTTGTGTACATTAATGGCTCAATCCGGCTTGCAAGTACCCGCGTTGGATGGGTGTCAGCTCGCTGTTTTTGACCATGTGTTTGCGGATATTGGTGATGAGCAATCGATTGAGCAAAACTTAAGTACGTTTTCATCCCATATGACCAACATTGTTTCGATTTTACAGAATGTCAATCACAATTCACTTGTACTCTTTGATGAACTGGGTGCCGGAACTGATCCCCAAGAGGGAGCTGGCCTGGCGATGTCCATTCTTGATTATGTCGTTCAAATGAATGCACGAGTAATTGCGACGACGCATTACCCGGAGTTGAAAGCATACGGATACAATCGGGATCAGGTAGTCAATGCCTCGGTTGAATTCAACGTTGAAACATTACAGCCGACGTATCGGTTATTAATAGGGGTTCCTGGACGAAGTAATGCCTTCGAAATTTCCAAACGAATTGGTCTTCAAGAGGAAATCATTGATCAAGCACGGTCGATGATTCATGAAGACCAGCGTTCAGTCGAAAATATGATCGCTTCATTGGAAGATTCCCGAAAACGGGCTGAAGAGGATTTTGATGAAGCAGAGGAATTTTTACATGAGGCCGAAACGATTCATCGTCAGTTAAAGAACGAGTATGAACGGTATTTGGCCAAAAAGGAAGATTATCAAGAAGCGGCAAAACAAAAAGCATCGCGAATCGTTGAAAAAGCAGAGGAAGAGGCTGAGCAAATTTTAGCCGATCTTCGGGAAATGAAACATTCAGCTGAAATCAAAGAGCACCAATTCATCGATGCCAGAAGACGGATCACAGAACAAAAAGAAGCACTGGCCGACCGTCCAAGCCTTGAAGGGAATAACACATCAACGAATTCGACTGATGAATTCGGGCCGGGTGATGAAGTTCATGTCATGACGTTTAATCAAAAAGGGAGCATTGTCGCTCAGTTGAATGAGAAAGAATATGAAGTTCAACTTGGAGCCATGAAAATGAAAGTACCTAACAATCAATTGCAGTTGATTAAACGGAAAGAAAAGGAACAGAAGACAACTCCAATGGCAACGGTGCGAGGAAGATCTAGCCATGTGAAAACGGAGCTCGACTTACGGGGAGAGCGTTATGAAGATGCCCTGCACCGTTTGGAAAAATATATCGATGAGGCCTTGCTGGCTGGGTATCATCAAGTTTCGATTATTCACGGAAAAGGTACCGGAGCACTGATGAAAGGTGTCCATGATTTTGCACGGAAACACCGCTCGATCAAGGACTTTCATTTGGGGCATCCCAATGAAGGCGGAAGCGGTGTGACAATTTTGTCGTTGAAATAGATGGTGAGGAGATTTCTAAATGGAAACGTTAGCAAAAGTATTGATGGTCGTAGCCGTCATATTCTTGATCATCGGTGTCGTGTTTGTTGTGACGAACACGTAATGATGGAATTAGAGCGCCTTCGAGAGAGGGCGTTCTTTGTTTTTTATTTGGAGCATCTAGGTGTCCTGGTGAGGGTGCTGTAGATGGAAAATGTTTTCCCGTCAGCGACATCAATGATAGCATCGGGGCGGGAATATGTGACCTACACCGTGATAAATGTTCCCTTCGGTCTAAAATATGCGCCCGAGAGCTAAATATATGTTCCCTTCAGTCGAAAATATGTGGCCTTCAGAGAAATTTATGTTCCCTTCAGCCAAAAATTTGCGCCCATCAGCGAAGTTTATGGCCCCCTCAGTCGGAGATATGTTCACTCCACCTCAAAATATGTTCCCATCAGCCGAAAATATGAACCCGCCAGCTAAATATATGCACCCGCCAGCTAAATATATGCGCCCGAGAGCTAAAAATATGTTCCCTCCACCTAAAAATATGTGCCCATCAGCCGAAAGTATGCGCCCGCCAGCTAAATATATGCGTCCATTTGCTAAATATATGACCCCTTCAGTCGAAAATATGTACCCTTCAACAAAATTTATGTTCCCTTCAGCCAGAAATATGTGCCCGCCATCCAAATAAATGGTCCTAACCGATTAAATTTGTGCCATAAATCTACTAAATGTGCCCGCAATCTGAATAAATGGTCCCACGCTCCAAAATCCACGCCCACCAACCAAATTGACGGTTTCACAATCATAAAAATCTGCAAATATTGTCAGATAATTTTAAATTCTAATTTAAATTTTCTAAAATAATGTTTATAATAAGGGTAAACCTAAAATAAGGAGGAATGAATGATGGGGGTTGACGTTGTGAAACCTTGGATAAAACATTATCCAAAACAAGTTTCCGAGACGATGGAGTATGACAAAAGGCCTCTTCACGATTATTTGGTCGAATCTGCAAGTAAGTTTCCTGATAAAGATGCGGTTCACTTTATGGGCACGGATTTATCTTTTCAGGACGTTTATGAATCAGCAAAGAAATTTGCGAACTATTTGCAGTCACTTGGAGTGGAAAAGGGTGACCGGGTAGCGATCATGCTGCCAAACACGCCGCAGTCGGTGATTGCCTATTATGGTGCGTTGATGAGCGGTGCGATCGTTGTACAGACAAATCCGCTTTATACAGAACGGGAATTGGAATACCAGATGAAGGATTCGGGTGCAAAAATCATTGTTTGCTTGGATATTTTGTTGCCGAGAACGTCAAATGTCAAGCCGGAAACAGATCTTGAGCACATTATTGTAACCGGTATCAAGGATTATTTACCATTTCCGAAAAATTTAATCTATCCGTTTATCCAAAAGCGTGAGTACAATATGGTCGTCAAACCAGAGCATCAAGGAGACACGCATGTTTGGACTCGAATCATGGAATCTGCCTCAACGGAATACACACCTGTTGATGTCGATCCGGTAGAAGATCTGGCTTTGCTGCAATACACCGGAGGTACGACAGGGTATCCAAAAGGCGTTATGTTGACGCATTATAATTTAGTCGCTAATACGCAAATGTGTCAAAATTGGCTATATAAAACGGAGTATGGCAAAGAAGTCATCCTAGGAATTCTGCCGTTTTTCCACGTCTATGGCATGACGACGGTAATGAATTTGTCGATCATGATGGCCCAGAAAATGATTTTAATTCCGAAATTTGATGTCGAAACGGTCTTGAAAGCCATCCACAAACAGCGTCCGACGATGTTTCCTGGGGCGCCGACGATTTATATCGGATTATTGAATCATCCGAAGCTGACAAAGTACGATTTATCTTCAGTGGAAGCCTGTATCAGTGGTTCTGCTCCACTTCCAAGCGAAGTACAGCAGCGTTTTGAGAAATTGACAGGTGGACGATTGGTCGAAGGATATGGATTGACTGAAACATCGCCGGTCACACACTCCAATTTGGTATGGGAAGAAAGGCGCTCTGGAACCATTGGTGTACCTTGGCCGGATACAGATGCAAAAATCGTTGACGCCGAAACAATGGAGGAAGTTCCTGTTGGCGAAGTCGGTGAGATTGCCGTAAAAGGTCCACAGGTTATGAAAGGTTATTGGAATCGTGAAGAAGATACTGCCAAGACCCTCAAAGATGGCTGGTTGCTGACCGGTGATATGGGAAGAATGGATGAAGACGGTTATTTCTATGTCGTCGATCGGAAAAAAGATATGATTATTGCAGGTGGGTTCAATATTTACCCGCGTGAAGTCGAAGAAGTGCTGTATGAACATGAAGCGATTCAAGAAACGGTCGTGGCTGGGGTGCCGGATCCTTATCGTGGTGAGACGGTTAAAGCCTATATCGTGTTAAAAGAAGGCATGGAAGTCACAGAAAAAGAATTGGATGATTATTGCCGTGAAAACTTGGCTGCATTCAAAGTTCCGAAGCTTTATGAATTTCGTGATGAATTGCCAAAAACGGCAGTCGGTAAAATACTGCGACGCAAATTAGTTGATGAAGAAAGAGAGAAAGCTGACCAGGTTGTCGAAAATTAATGGTCAGGAGTTGACACCCTCCTGATTTCTTTATATGATTAGATGTGAATGACCATTCATTCATTTTTCAGGGAGATAGACGTATGAGTAAAGAAAAACCGAAATACAATCAAATTTTAGATGCAGCAGTACAAGTGATTGCAGAGAATGGTTACCATCGCTCGCAGGTCTCGAAAATTGCCAAAAAAGCCGGGGTGGCAGACGGAACCATCTATTTATATTTTAAAAACAAAGAAGACCTGCTTGTTTCTCTTTTTCAAGAGAAAATGGGATCGTTTATCGATCGGATCCGATTTGCGACAGAGGATAAACAATCGGCAGATGAAAAATTATTTGCCTTGATTGACACCCATTTTCGGCAGTTGTCTGAAGATACGCATTTGGCTGTAGTGACACAGCTGGAGTTGAGGCAATCCGATAAAATTCTCAGACAGCAAATCAATGCGGTTCTCAAAGGATACTTACAAATTATCGACCATATTATTCAAAGTGGAATGGAAGAAGGTACCTTTCACAATCATTTGAATATTAAGTTGGTTCGACAGATGATTTTTGGTATGCTAGATGAAGTAGTGACCAATTGGGTGATGAAAGATCAACGGTATGATTTGACAGGGCAGGCAAAGGATGTACACTTTTTGATCTCAAATGGACTGAAAAAACATACCTAAAAGGAGTTGACCAAATGGAAGCACTATCCGTATCCAAAAACGAACATATTGCAACCGTTACCATTCAAAGCCCTCCAGCGAATGCGCTGTCTACACAGATTTTAAAAGATTTGTCGACTGCGTTGGATGAAATTGAAAGCGATTCAACGACCAAAGCAGTGGTCATTCGTGGTGAAGGTAAGTTTTTCTCTGCTGGAGCAGACATCAAGGAATTCACGTCACTTCAAAACGCAGAGGATTATGAAAACCTTGCCAGCCAGGGACAATCCTTATTCCGTCGGATTGAAAAATTTCACATTCCGATCATCGCATCCATTCATGGAGCTGCTTTAGGCGGTGGCTTGGAGTTGGCTATGTCATGTCACGTGCGTGTCGTTACGAAAAAAGCAAAACTCGGCTTGCCAGAGTTAACCCTTGGCATCATCCCTGGTTTTGCAGGTACCCAGCGACTCCCACAGCACGTCGGAATGGCGAAGGCCTATGAAATGATTTTATCTGGCGAGCCGATCAGTGGGGAAGAAGCCGCTTCATTCGGTTTAGCAAACCACGCGGTTGAGGAAGATTCATTAGAGGAATTTTCTATGAATCTAGCAAAGAAATTCGCGCAGAAGAGTGGTCCTTCTATTAAAGCAGTGATGAAACTGATTCCATATACGCAAACGTCTCAGTTCAAAGAAGGCGTCAAACGTGAAGCCGAGGAATTTGGCAAGGTATTTGGAAATGAAGATGCCAGAGAAGGGGTCCAAGCATTCATCGAAAAAAGAAAACCTAATTTCAAAGACCAGTAGACTTAAAGGAGGTAACCCAATGAACATTTATGTTCTTATGAAAAAAACATTTGATACAGAAGAGAAAATTCAAATCAGTGGAGGGAAAATCGAAGACGATGGTGCTGAGTTTATCATCAATCCATATGATGAGTATGCGATTGAAGAGGCCATCAAAATTCGGGATGAGCACGGCGGTGAAGTGACGATCGTAACGGTCGGCGATGAGGATTCTGAGTCTCAACTTCGTACAGGCCTTGCGATGGGTGCTGATAAAGCTGTTCTGATCAACACAGAAGATGATGTTGAAGAAGGCGACCAGGTTACGACAGCGAAAATTTTGGAAGCCTACTTTGAAGATAAAGAAGTCGATATCATTTTAGCGGGTAATGTCGCAATCGATGAAGCAAGCGGGCAGGTCGGCCCTCGTTTGGCAGATAAATTAGATATCCCATATGTGACAACCATTACGTCGATTGATATTGATGGAGATACAGTCAAAATTGACAAGGATGTTGAAGGGGATGTTGAGAAAGTCGAAACTTCTCTCCCACTTCTTGTCACTTGCCAACAGGGGTTGAACGAACCGCGTTATCCATCACTTCCAGGAATCATGAAGGCGAAGAAAAAGCCGTTGGAAGAATTAGAAATTGATGATTTGGATTTAGACGAAGATGATGTTGAAGCAGCAACCGAAACCGTTGAAATCTTCCTTCCACCTGAAAAAGAAGCAGGAAAAGTGTTAGAAGGAGAAGTTGACGAGCAAGTCAAAGAGCTTGTATCCCTACTAAAATCAGAAGCAAAAGTACTTTAATCAACAGGTGCAGAAAGGAGAATAGCAATGGGAAAATACTTAGTAATCAGTGAAGTCCGTGATGGAGAGCTACGTAATGTATCTTTTGAAAATATCGCGGCTGCCAAGCAAATAGATGAAAGTAACGAAGTCGTTGCCGTTGTATTAGGTGACGGAGAATTAGAATCATTAGGTCAAGAATTGATTCAGTACGGAGCAGACAAAGCTGTGGTCGTACAACATGAAAACTTGAAGAATTACACTTCTGATGGTCATACGCAAGCTGTCATGGCTGTCATTGACCAAGAAGACCCAGACGGAATCGTCTTGGGGCATACTTCAGAAGGAAAAGATCTATCCCCTCGAATTGCGAGCAAGCTGGATAGCGGACTAATTTCCGATGTCACACAAATTGAAGGTAGCGGAGATGACGTAAAGTTTGTCCGTCCGATTTATTCCGGGAAAGCTTTTGAAAAGAAAGTCATCAAAGACGGAAAGACATTTATCACCATTCGTCCGAACAACATCGCTCCACTTGAAAAAGATGAATCCCGCTCAGGCGATGTTGAGCGTGTGGATGTTGATATTAAAGACCTTCGCACAACAATTAAAGAAGTGATCCGGAAGGCTTCTGAAGGTGTAGATCTTTCTGAAGCAAACGTCATTGTCGCTGGTGGACGTGGCGTGAAAAGTAAAGAAGGTTTTGATCCACTCTACGAACTAGCGGATGTGCTAGGTGGGGCCGTTGGTGCTTCGCGTGGTGCGGCTGATGCCGGTTACTGCGACTATTCACTACAAATTGGTCAAACGGGTAAAGTGGTCACACCGGATTTATATATTGCCGTCGGTATTTCGGGCGCGATTCAGCACTTGGCAGGTATGTCAAACTCCAAAGTCATCGTGGCCATCAATAAGGATCCTGAAGCGAATATCTTTAACGTGGCTGATTACGGAATCGTCGGTGACTTATTTGAGGTCGTACCAGCTTTGACCGAAGAAATCAAAGCGTTAAAAGGATAAACGAATGGACCAAACAACCGGCTACATCTCCTGTCTTTGGGGTGAAGCCGGTTTGTTTTTGACAGGGAATTGTAGTCATAAACAAACTATTGGCAGTAAAGAATATGACCATGATATACTGATGTTGAATTTGAAATGTGAGGAGGAATAGCAAATGGCTATCGTAAATGCATCTGATCAGACATTTAACGAAGAAGTATCTGAAGGGACAGTGCTTGTTGATTTTTGGGCTACTTGGTGTGGTCCTTGTAAAATGATTGCTCCTGTATTGGAAGAATTGGATTCTGAAATGGGAGACGAATTGAAGATTGTAAAACTTGACGTCGATGAAAACCAAGAAACGGCACAAAAATTTGGTGTCATGAGTATTCCAACTTTAATTTTATTCAAGAATGGAGAACAAGTCGATCAAGCACACGGTTATCAACCTAAAGATGCGCTAAAAGAATTCGTTAGCAAAAATGCATAGATCGCAACGTAAGGGCTGACTCAATAGAGTTAGCTCTTCCCTTTTTGATTATGGAGAAAATTCGGTTTTTCTTTGTGAGCGAGCCAAAAGGGCAAAATAATTTTCCACCAAGTTAGTTGTTGAGGTGTACATATGGAAAAAAACATTCAAGATAAATTAGCGGTCCTTCCTGATAAACCCGGTTGTTATTTGATGAAAAACCATAAAGGCGAAGTCATTTACGTCGGTAAATCGAAAAAGCTAAAAAACCGTGTCCGTTCATATTTCACCGGTGCCCATGATTTGAAGACCCAGCGATTGGTCAATGAAATCGTTGACTTTGAATATATCGTGACATCATCGGAAATGGAAGCGCTTATCCTTGAGATGAACTTAGTGAAAAAGTACGATCCGAAATATAACGTCATGCTGAAGGATGATAAGTCGTATCCGTTTTTGAAAATCACGCATGAAAAACATCCTCGATTGATTGTTACGCGAAACGTCAAAAAGGATAAAGGGAAATATTTCGGACCCTACACGAATGTATACGCGGCCAGAGAAACGAAGAAGTTACTGGACCGTCTTTACCCGCTTCGCAAATGTAATGTCATGCCGAAAAAGGTTTGTTTGTACTATCATATCAACCAATGTCTAGGACCATGCGAATTCCCAATCAGTCAGGAGACCAACCAAGATATCGTCCAAAAAATCACTTCTTTTCTAAATGGTGGCCACAAGGAAATCAAAAAAGAGTTACATGAAAAAATGCATGCCTTCTCTGAAAACTTGGATTTTGAAAAGGCAAAAGAATATCGGGACCTGATCCAACACATCGAGTCTGTCATGGAAAAACAGACGATGCAGCTTGGCGATCTGACCGAGCGTGACGTGTTCGGATATGCCTATGATAAAGGCTGGATGTGCATCCAAGTGTTCTTTATCCGACAAGGAAAACTCATCGAACGAGATGTTTCGTTATTCCCTTTTTATACCGATCCAAAAGAGGCGTTTACAAGCTATATTGCCCGATTTTATTCACATTCAAATCATATTAAGCCAAAAGAGATCTATTTGCCGATCGGAACTGACGATGAACTGATTGGCGATTACTTAGGCGTACGAGCCAAAATTCCGTTGCGCGGCCAAAAGAAAAAATTGACGGATTTAGCCATGGAAAACGCACAGATCGCATTGCAGGAGAAATTCTCGCTGATCGAACAAGATGAAAACAGGACCATCAAGGCTGTTGAAGAGCTCGGTGAATACTTACAGATTGAGACCCCTCATCGCATCGAAGCCTTCGACAACTCAAACATTCAGGGAACCGACCCGGTTTCGGCGATGGTTACGTTCATCGATGGTCGGCCGAAAAAAAGCGACTACCGCAAATATAAAGTCAGAACGGTTGAAAAACCGGATGATTATGAAACGATGCGTGAAGTGGTCCGCCGCAGATACACCCGTGTATTGAAGGAAAACTTACCGCTTCCCGATTTGATCTTGGTCGATGGCGGCAAAGGTCAAATGTCTGCAGCGTTAGACGTCCTTGAAAATGAGCTTGGCTTAGATATACCGCTTTGTGGTTTAGCCAAAAACGATAAGCATAAGACGAGTGAGCTGTTGTACGGTGATCCGCCAACACCGGTTCCGCTCAAACGAAATGAACAACCCTTTTATTTGATTCAACGGATTCAGGATGAAGTTCACCGATTTGCGATTACGTTTCACCGAAATGTTCGAGGCAAGTCTTCTTTCCAGTCGAGTTTAGATGAAATCGAAGGCATCGGACCGAAACGGAAGCGCCTCTTATTACAGCATTTCGGATCCATCGATAAAATCAAACGAGCAGAAAAAGAAGAGATTACGAAGCTAGGTATTCCGGCACATATCGCCGAAAGCATCCGTAACTATTATATTCAACAAGAAAACATGGAGCTGGAACTGGAAGAAGAAAACGTTGTGGAGTAAAGCAATTGTCGGACAGTGTCAAAAACTTGACAAGTTTTCTTGACGCTTTTTCATCCTAGAAGTACAATTGAACATGTCATGTATACTTTTAGGAAGCAGTAGTATGTAAACTCTTTCAAACAATTTACATCAGATGAGGGGGGTAACACATGGCGGATCAGATTAACCGTGAGTATACCTTACGTAGATTGCATTCATTGCTTGGTGTCATACCAATTGGTTTATTCCTCATGCAGCACTTGGTCATCAACCATTTCTCCACGTATAGTGAAGAAGCCTTTAATACGGCTGCTGGCATTGTAGGGAACTTGCCACTAGTAATAGTCTTGGAATTTGCGGTGATTTATATCCCGATTCTTTTCCATGGAATTTATGGGGTGTATATCGCATTTGTGACGGAGATGAACCTCGGCCGTTACGGTTGGTTCCGTAACTGGATGTTCATGCTTCAACGTATTACTGGAATCATCACATTGATTTTTATTGGATGGCACGTATGGGAAACACGTCTTGCCAATGCAATTTATGGAACTGAAGTGAACTTTGATATGATGGCGAACATTCTATCTTCTCCATTCATGTTCTGGTTCTATGTGGTAGGTGTACTAGCTGCAGTGTTCCACTTTGCAAACGGTTTATGGTCTTTCTTTGTCACTTGGGGACTTACCATCACACCGAAATCACAAAGAATTATGACCATCATCGTATTTTTCATTTTTGTTATCTTTAGTTACTTAGGACTTGCATCATTAGTCGCATTTGCTTCTTAAGAAGACAACTTGTTCAATATCAAGGGAGTGAAAAGATTACATGAGTAATAAAAATATCGTTGTTGTTGGCGGTGGACTGGCTGGTTTGATGGCAACCATCAAGGCTGCTGAAGCAGGCGTCCATGTCGATTTGATCTCGCTTGTTCCAGTAAAACGCTCCCACTCCGTTTGTGCTCAAGGTGGTATCAACGGTGCGGTCGATACAAAAGGTGAAGGGGACTCCCCAGCCATTCACTTTGATGATACAGTTTATGGTGGGGACTTCTTGGCAAACCAAAAGCCGGTTAAAGATATGTGTGAAGCAGCACCAAGTATCATTCATATGATGGACCGGATGGGTGTCATGTTTAACCGTACGCCTGAAGGTTTGTTGGATTTCCGTCGCTTTGGTGGAACACAGCACCACCGGACAGCTTATGCTGGCGCAACAACAGGGCAACAATTGATGTACGCATTGGATGAGCAAGTTCGTCGCCACGAGGTGAATGGACTTGTCACGAAATATGAGGGCTGGGACTTCTTGTCACCTGTCATTGATGAACAAGGTGTATCTAGAGGGATTGTCGCTCAGGACATCCAGTCTCATGAAATTAAAGTGTTCAAAGCAGACGCTACGATTATGGCAACGGGAGGACCTGGAATCATCTTCGGTAAATCCACGAACTCTGTCATCAATACAGGCTCTGCAGCAACCAGTTTATACTTACATGGTGCTCATTACGCGAATGGTGAGTTTATCCAAATTCACCCAACTGCCATCCCAGGAGATGATAAGCTACGTCTGATGAGTGAATCAGCCCGTGGTGAAGGTGGTCGCGTATGGACATACAAAGACGGTAAACCTTGGTATTTCCTTGAAGAGAAATATCCAGCCTATGGTAACCTGGTACCTCGTGATATCGCAACACGTGAAATCTTTGATGTTTGCGTCAATCAAAAACTGGGTATTAACGGAGAAAATATGGTTTATCTTGACCTATCCCATAAAGATCCGAAAGAATTGGATGTCAAATTGGGTGGGATCATTGAGATTTACGAAAAATTCGTCGGTGAAGATCCACGTAAAGTACCAATGAAAATCTTCCCTGCCGTTCATTATTCAATGGGTGGCCTGTGGGTATCCGATGACCAGATGACAAACATTCCTGGTATCTTCGCAGCTGGTGAATGTGACTTTACGATTCACGGGGCGAACCGACTTGGAGCGAACTCCTTACTATCTTGTATTTATGGTGGTATGGTCGCTGGCCCGAATGCTGTATCGTATATTGATGGATTGGATTCATTGGCTGAAGATCAGTCCTCGGATATTTTTGATGCCAAGTTGAAAGAAGAGCAAGATCAATTTGAAGACATCATGAATATGACAACAGGTACTGAAAACGCGTACGATATCCATCGTGAGCTTGGGGAATGGATGACTGCGAACGTAACGGTCGTACGTGAAAATGAAAAATTACTTCAAACCGATGAAAAAATCCAAGAGCTGATGGAACGTACGAAAAACATCAACATCAATGATACAAGTCGTTGGAGTAACCAAACGGCGATGTTTATCCGTCAGTTAGACCATATGTTGCAGTTGGCGCGTGTGATCACGATTGGCGCTTACAATCGTAACGAAAGCCGTGGCGCACACTATAAACCAGAATTCCCTGACCGTAATGATGAGGAATGGTTGAAGACAACAAAAGCAACTTACAATCCAGAAACAAATGCCCCAGAATTTTCTTATGAAGAAGTAGATGTTTCGTATATTGAGCCACGTAAGCGTGACTATTCTCAAACGAAGTAATTAGGCATACAAAAAGGAAGAGGGGGTAAAACAAAATGGCGGAAGAAAACAAATCAATTCGATTCATTATTACCCGTCAAGATGATCCAGATGGAAAACCATATGAGGAAGAGTTTGATATTCCTTATCGTGAAAATATGAACGTCATTTCTGCATTGATGGAAATCAGACGTAATCCGGTTAATGCAAAAGGGGAAAAAACAACTCCTGTATTTTGGGAAATGGGTTGTTTAGAAGAAGTTTGTGGTGCTTGTTCCATGGTGATCAACGGAAAACCACAACAATCCTGTACAGCACTTGTCGATAAACTTGAGCAACCGATCAAACTAGAGCCGATGACGACATTCCCTGTCGTCCGTGACCTTGCTGTCGATCGTAGCCGTATGTTTGATTCCTTGAAGAAAGTCAAAGCATGGGTTCCAATCGATGGAACATATGACTTAGGACCTGGTCCACGTATGGCAGAAAGCCGTCGTCAGTGGGCTTATGAGTTATCCAAATGTATGACTTGCGGGGTTTGCTTGGAAGCTTGTCCAAACGTGAATGACCGCAACGATTTCATTGGCCCTGCTCCACTATCTCAGGTTCGTCTATTTAACGCACATCCGACAGGTGAAATGCATAAAGCTGAGCGTATGGATGCTGTGTTGGGTGAAGGTGGTCTTCAAGACTGCGGTAACTCACAGAACTGCGTAAAAGTTTGTCCGAAAGGCATTCCTTTGACGACTTCTATTGCAGCAGTGAACCGTGAAGCGACAATCCATTCATTCAAGAGCTTCTTCGGAAGTGACCAACACGCGTAATAATGGGTGAATAAAGGGCTGGCTAAGTGTCGGCCCTTTTTCATTCATTATATTTTTGGTCAACAATGAATGAGTATTCATTTTTTGATGAGAGGAGCCATTCAATGAAGCAAATTCCGTATATAGCAGATTTCAATCAATGGAAAGAAGAGTTTTCCTTTTACATTCCCGTTAACGTACGGTTCTCTGAGACAGATATGTTCGGACATGTGAATAACGTTTCACCTTTCATTTATTTTGAAGAGGCAAGGACGACGTTCATGCAGAAGTACAAAGTTTTCGGTGACTTGCAGGAAGGTTCCGATGGGGTGCCTGTGGTCAGTGATTTACAATGTGATTACTTAAAACAAATGTATTTTGGCCAATCGTTCAAAACATACTGTAAGGTGAATCAAGTCGGAAATACATCGATGGATCTTCATTATATGACAGTCGATGAAAAAGGGGATGTTTGCCTGACAGGACGAGGCCGAATTGTCCAAATCGATCCACAAACAGGTAAGTCTGTCCCGTTTTCTGAAGAACAATTACGAATCATCGAAGAATCGAGAAAATAAGGACTCCATATAATCGCATATATTATAATAAATGCGAACGGAAATCCCTCTTCCTACATAAAGTATGGTGACTAGTATATTCCTCAGAAGAAGAAGTAGCTCACTTCTTTATATAGAGGAGGGGTTGCCGCTTGAATAATGATAAATATCGAGCTAGTAATATATTGACCAAAAGAGAAAGAGAAGTGTTTGAATTGTTGGTTCAGGATAAAACCACTAAGGAAATCGCTGAACTATTATTTATTTCTGAGAAAACCGTCAGAAACCATATCTCAAATACAATTCAAAAACTTCAAGTGAAGGGGCGATCTCAGGCTGTTGTGGAATTGATCCGTATCGGTGAGATCAAATTATAAAACCGGCGATTGAGCCGGTTTTTTTACGTCTTTTAATGAATAGATTCAATCGAATCCAGCTAGACTGTAAACAAATAAGGGAATTCGACTGATTTAGACTTGAATTTTCTGCGGAAAACACAGAAAATAAGAATATGGAGCAGTCGGATAGGAGGAGTTTTCGTGTCGTCCACACAACATACAGATAAAATTGAGCGAATGGAAAAGAGTTTGCGGTACATATCACATATCATTAAACAAAGAGGTCGTGAGATACTGAACAATTATCCAATCACCCCGCCACAATTTGTCGCTTTACAGTGGTTGAGGGAACTTGGTGATTTAACCATCGGCGAGTTATCGAAAAGGATGTACCTCGCATTCAGCACAACGACGGACTTAGTCGATCGAATGGAAAAAAATGAATTAATTATTCGTGTCAGAGACCCAAAAGATCGTCGGGTCGTACGAATACATTTATTAGATAAGGGTAAAGAAATCATTAATGAGGTTATTCAAAAGAGACAAGATTACTTATCTGAAATTCTAACGACCCATACGGAAGAGGAAATTAACGCATTACATGATTCAATGGCCCAATTATATGAGGTCATGAAATCCGAAGAGCAAAAGAGAGATTAAACTCCAAAGGGAAGAGGCAGCAAGTATGAATAAACCAATCGGCGTCATCGATTCAGGAATTGGCGGGTTGACCGTCTTACAAGAATTACAGAAACAGTTACCGAATGAGCAATTTATCTATCTAGGGGATACCTTACGATGCCCATATGGGACAAAACGAAAAGAAGAAGTGATTCAATATACATGGGAGTTAGTGAATTACTTGCTGCACCATGATATTAAGATGCTTGTGATTGCTTGTAATACCGCTACGGCAATCTTGTTGGAAGAACTGCGACGAGAGCTATCGATACCGGTAATCGGTGTGATTGAGCCGGGTGCGAGAGCCGCTGTCAAGTCGACGCAATCGAGTCGAGTGGGTGTTATCGGAACGTCGAATACCGTTCAAAGCGGCGCCTATGAAATGGCGATCCATCGCTTGGATCCTTCCATTCGAACAACCAGTGTGGCTTGTCCGAAATTTGTACCGATGATTGAACGAGGCTTGGTTTCCGGCCAGGAAGTGAAACAAGTCGTTGAGGAGAGTTTGCTACCTTTTCAAAACGTAAAGGGACTTGACACCTTAATACTGGGTTGTACACACTATCCACTCCTCCAAGATGTCATCGAAGAGGTCGTCGGAAGCCGAGTGACCGTTTTGTCATCTGCATTTGAAACTGCAAAAGAAATGGATTCGATCTTAACGGCCACGGGTACACATCATGAACTAACTCATGAACCATCCGAACCGATCATCTATTCAACCAAAGAGATTCACTCCTTTGAGAAATTGACGATGATGTTGAACCAATTTTCTTCGATTCATATGAAAAAAATACAACTAAACGAGCAAAGAACTTGGTCTTAAACCAAGTTTTCTTTATGTTTGAAGGCAAGCTGTCATATAGTAGGAATGGAGTAACCTATGAAGATTTTTGTCAGGAGGCTTTTTGATGAGAAACGATGGAAGAAAACAAGATGAGTTACGCCACGTACGAATTGAAACCGATTATCTCAAGCATCCAGAAGGTTCGGTGTTGATTACGGTAGGGGATACGAAAGTTATTTGCAACGCGAGTGTAGAAGACCGTGTGCCACCATTTTTACGAGGAGAAGGCAAGGGTTGGATTACAGCCGAATACGCAATGCTGCCTCGTGCGACAGAGAAGCGGAACATCAGGGAATCGTCGAAAGGGAAAATCACAGGACGGACGATGGAAATTCAGCGGTTGATTGGGCGTGCGTTACGGGCGGTTGTTGATTTAGAAAAATTAGGCGAAAAAACGATTTGGGTGGATTGTGATGTCATCCAAGCAGATGGTGGCACACGAACGGCTTCAATTACAGGCGCTTTTGTTGCCGTCGTACAAGCCTGCTCAAAAATGCTGGCCGATCAATCGATTTCCCAAATGCCGATCACCCAATACTTGGCAGCCATCTCAGTTGGTATGGATGATCAAGGAAATCCTTTATTAGACTTGAATTATGCAGAAGATTCTGCAGCTGAAGTGGACATGAATGTAGTGATGACTGGTTCGAATGAATTTGTTGAGCTGCAAGGAACGGGTGAGGAAGGAACCTTTTCACCCGGTGAGCTCTCAAAAATGATTGAGCTAGCCCAAAAAGGAATATATGAACTGATTGAATTACAGAAAGAAGCACTCGGGGAAGACGCCGAATTGTTTTAAAGGAGATTTCATCGATGAACGTCTATGTTGCGACAACGAACCAAGGAAAATTGAAGGAAATTCGTGAACTTTTTGATGAAGAAAATATCACCGTAAACAGTCTGTTTGATTCTTTTCCGGATGCAGATGATGTTGAGGAAACAGGCTCGACGTTTGAAGAAAATGCTATTCTGAAAGCAGAAACCTATTCGAACACGTACCAAGTTCCTGTGTTGGCTGACGATTCCGGGTTGGAAGTATATGCGTTGAATGGTGAACCAGGCGTCTATTCGGCACGTTACGCAGGCGAAGGTAAAGATGATCAAGCCAATATGGAAAAAGTGTTAGATAAGTTAAGTGGGAAGGTCGGAAGCGATCGAGCTGCAGCATTTGTTTGCGTATTGGCCTTTGCCCAACCGAATGAACAAACGATCACGACGGAGGGCCGCTGTGAAGGAGAGCTTTTGACCGAACAAAAAGGCGATCAAGGATTTGGCTATGATCCAATTTTTCAACCAAGTGGCTACAGTCAGTCCTTCGCCGAGTTGGGTAAAGAAGTGAAGAACAAGGTCAGTCACCGGAGAAGAGCATTGGAGAAGATGACGGGATATTTAAGAGGAAATTGATTGAGGACCCGCTGCTCTAGCTGCGGGTCTCATTGATTATAGATTCTAACCAATTTGCTTACTGAAATCTGATATCGAAAATTATTTAGATGAGTTGGTTGACATGATTGCCGAACTTTTTATATAATAGGTTTTGTCCGAAAAAGATTGTGACCTAATTTGTCGTTCGGGTGAGCTCCTAAAAAAGAGTGGTAAAATATTTTCTGTGCGGGTGTAGTTTAGTGGTAAAACCTCAGCCTTCCAAGCTGATGTCGTGGGTTCGATTCCCATCACCCGCTCCATTTTATGAAATTTAATATGTCCCAGTAGCTCAGCAGGATAGAGCAACAGACTTCTAATCTGTAGGTCGGGCGTTCGAATCGCTCCTGGGACGTCTTGAAAACCTTGTAAACATTAAGTTTGCAAGGTTTTTGTTTATTGAGGTGATTCTTACGGTTTGAAGGTTTGAACACTTGAGCATCTTCTCACTGCGTTGAGATTGAATTTTTCAACGCTCAACGCACTGACAAATCTTTTCACGTCGCCGGGGAATGAATTTTCTTCTCCTCAACGCATGGAGCCAGCTTACCAGTGCTCTCATTCAACACCTGTGCAAGATTTATGACCCTTCAACTATTCTTTGTTAAAAATAGTCATTCGTGCATACACACTTCTTGGTTTATTCATATGGTATGAGTAAACGAGAGAGGGAGGTGTCGTTATGGGTCAAAGTTATGGTGGATACGGAGGCGGCTTTGCGTTAATTGTCGTCTTATTCATTTTGCTAATTATTGTTGGAGCTTCTTGGTATGGTGGCGGCTACGGATATTAATTGAGTCGTTTGTCATCATAAAATGTAGTGTTTGACATCCTAACCAAAGAATCAAATACCTCCAAAGAGTCCCTTTCTGATCTGAAAGGGACTTTTATCTGTTGATTGGTAATATCTGCAGCTCGGAAATCCTAATTTTCTCAACGTCACTAACCCAATGATTCTGAGAGCTAAAAATGAAGGTCCATGGTGAACTGGTATGTGGTTCAATGGACCATTCGGCAGTCGGAAAGCCTTCTTGCTCAGCAAGTGTCTTTGTATCTGAAATGGTTAAAGCGAACGAGCCCAAGTCCATCGATTCATCCGTTCGATTATGGATAAGGATCGTTAACAAATAATCGCCTTGGTGATTGAGGGCATGGTAAAGAGGTACAAACATATCTCGCTCATTCAACGTTTGATGAAATTTCTCTTCAATCTCTACTTGCATGGACGGATCCATTTGTCGTTCCCAAGCTGGGTGAAACTTCAATCGTTGCATCAGCCATCCTCCTTTCTATTAAATTAAAGAACCGATTGACTTTATTCTACATCATGGTAGAGTAATACCCATGGGTAAAATGTCTTGGATTACTCAGAAATCGCTTGAAATGTCGACACGAATCGACAGGTTTTCTGAGATGATTGACCCACTTATTCGTCGGGTGAATCAATCGATTAGACGCCTAAATTCCCTTTCAATTGGAAATAATACATAGAATTCGACACAAAAACTACTTGAATGAAATATAATTGTAATATTCGCTTAATAATCGTGAAATCTATCAATGATATACTGTAGAAACATAAAAACTAGTAATCTAGCACTATTTATTTTAGGGGGAAGAGTGATGAAGCGGGCATCAATACTTAGAACAACCGTCTTGGCGGTTGGGATTGCAGGCATGTTCGGGATTAGTACGAATGCGGAAACAATCGAGGATTTGGAAAGCAGACAGTCAAATCTACAAAATGAGCGTGCCGACGTTAAAGAGGACCTTGAAGAAGCCAAAACCGAAATAAATGAAGTGCTGACTGAATTGGAAGAACTGAATCAGGAATTGGATCAATTGAACGAAACACTTGAAAAAAATCAGCAAACCATGGCTGAAACGGAAGAAAAGGTCGAATTGACTGAAGAAGAAGTCGATCAATTGGAAGAAGAAATTGTTGAAATTGAAAAAGACATAGAGGTTCGTACAGATATTATCCAAGAACGTTTAATATCCTATCACCGAAATGGTGGAGATATTGCATACATAGAAGTCATCCTCGGTTCTAAAAATTTTGGTGATTTTATCAGTCGGTCTAATGCCGTCAAGAAAATCATGGATGCTGATAAGTCGCTCATCGAAGAACAGCAAGCAGATAAAGCAAAAGTGAAGAAAAAACAAGATGAAGTAAAGGAAAAACTTCAGGAGCTTCAGGACATGCAAACCGAAATCCAAGGTATGATTGCATTGATTGAAGACCAAAAAGAAGCGGCTAATAAAAAGAAGGAATCATTAAAAGACAAGCAGTCTGAGCTATTGGCGTTACAAGAAGAACTACAGTTAAAAGATAGTGAACTGGCAAACATGCAAAGTGAAATCAGAAGTCAGATTGCTCAAAAGAGGGAAGAAGAAAGAGCACAAACCATTGTGTTAGCTTCCCACCAGACTTCTAACAATGATTCTCAGGAAACATCCACTAACATTTCGCAGCGTAATCAGAGTAGCAATAACACATCTAGCACACCTGTATCAAATGCGAAAGCTTCCAGTGTGACACAAGTCGGAATGCCTCATATCGGAACGCCTTATAGTTGGGGTGGCACGACAACAACAGGTTTCGACTGTTCAGGATTCGTCCACTGGGCATTCAAGCAAGTTGGAATTTCTGTACCAAGCTCTACAGCTGGGTTAAGTTCGGTAGGTACAAAAATCTCGTATAGTGAAGCTCGACCTGGAGATCTTGTATTTTTCAATACGTATAAAACGAACGGACACGTCGGAATTTACTTAGGAAACGGGAAGTTTATCGGAGCACAAAATTCAACCGGAGTTGCCATTGCTGATATGACGCATGGATATTGGAAAAATAAATTTGCAGGGCATGTTAGACGCGTGCATTAATCCTATTAACGCTGGTATCAAGGAAGGGAAACTTCCTTGGTACCGTTTTTTATTTTATTCAATATACATTTATTGTTTTCTTGACTTCTTCCGATATAATAGAAAGACACGAATCTTAATTGGAGAGGATGTTCCAGATGAGTCAGTTCATCAGACAGTTATTGGATGAATCCATCGTAGGAGAGGACATTCAAACGATTAAGCGAGTCAGTGGTGGTTCCATCAATGATAGTTTCTTCATTGCAACAAAGAACGAACGTTTTTTTATGAAAGTACATATGAACGCACCTCCGAATTTCTTCCTGAAAGAATATCAAGCATTGAAAAAAATTCGAGATACGAATACGATTGCTGTACCGAACGTCATTGATTTTTCAGATGAACAAGGAAAGGCATTTTTGTTGATGGAATGGATTGAAGGGGAGCCATCTGATCAAACAGCTCAACAATTGGGTGAAGGTGTTGCCGCGTTGCACCACTGTTTCCACAGTAAGCATGGGCTAAATGAAGATACCTATATTGGAAGCCTTCCTCAACAAAATCAATTCTGTGATCGCTGGATGGATTATTACAAAACGTATCGGCTGAAAAATCAATTGAACTTAGGAATAGAACGGAATACGATCAAAGGAAAGAGGCGAGAGAATTTAGAGCGATTGTTGGATGGAATCGATCGTTTGATTCCTGAAGAGATTCCTGCTTCCTATTTGCATGGTGACCTGTGGGGCGGCAACTGGGTTGTTGGTCCAGAAGGAAGACCATATTTAATCGATCCTTCCTTTTTGTATGGCGATCGTTTGTTTGAATTGGCTTTCACAGAATTGTTCGGTGGGTTCGGTATGGAGTTTTATCAAGCTTATCATGAGACTTACCCAATTGAAGACTATTATGACGACGTAAAAGAACTATATCAACTCTATTATCTGTTGGCTCATTTGAATATGTTCGGTGAAAGTTATGGGCCATCTGTCGACCGAATTTTGGAAAGGTATCGATCGTGTGTTTGAAAGAATCGAATTACGTGTATACTTACGTAACAACTACATATTTTAAGAATAACGTTTTTTTCCTATCAAATCAGGGTAAGGAAAGATGAAACAAGAGAAAGATGGGATGGGTGATTATGAATGAGAAACACGAGATTGTGATGTTCCCTGGTTGGAAAAAAGAATTGGAGGAACAGAGTAAGTCAGCGATCGAACATAAAAACTTTGAAGAAGCACTCCTTCACATACATAAGCTAGAGAGTTTCAATGCTGCTTCAAACGAGATTTTGATCGCGAAAATCATCTGCCTTAGTGAGCTTGGCAGAAATGAGCAGGCAATCGGATTATGCAGAAAATTAATGAAGGAAGATGAACCGAATTACTATCAGTACGTACATATCTATTTAAATATCTTATTCCAGTCAAATCAATATTCAGAAGTCATGGATACACTTCATCAGATCGAGAATGACCGAGAGTTACCCCCGCAGTATCAAGCACATTTTCAAGTTTTGTATGACCAATGTGAGCAGTATCTATCTTCTGCGGGTGGAGAAGATGCAGAAAAAGATATGGACCATTTTATTGAATCGTTAGAGAATGGTCATTTCAAAGAGCAGTGGAAGCTACTGTCTTATCATCGGAATTTTCCGATCCGTCCGTTCCTGCCCTCCATCAAACCTTACTTCATAGATACGAAGCTGAATCCAGTCATCAAGACCGGGCTTCTTCAGTGGTGTATGGATGAAGAAGTCAATGAGCCGATTGAAATTGAAAAATTCGATCGGAATATGTGGGTGACACCAACAGAATTAAATGATATTTTGGAAACGGTATTTTCTGAGCGCGTGTTATATTTTTTGGATGAAGTCGAACAGAACGATCCGACCATGTACGCATTCACGAAACAAATATTGTATCGATATTTATACATCATTTTTCCTTTCACGCCAGACATGAAAGAAGCTAAAGATGTCGCGGATGCCGTTTTGGCGTTGGCAGAGCGTTATTTAACTTTGGACGAGCGGATGAATGATCAAAGTTACTCTGAAACGCAACAAAATTGGATGGAACAAATCGAGCATTATGAGAAGGTTTTTTTCTCACAAATCGATGATTAAAATCGCTAGATGGCTTGATGTTGAACCGACTGATTTCTATGTTATAATATAGTGGTTGCATAGAACGGAAGCGTGAAAATGCATGAAAAAATCTATTGTTTGAATGATGAATGAATAGATGTTGGAGGGAAGAAATATGACAGCAAAATGGGAAAAGAAAGAAGGAAATGAGGGCGTTCTGACTTTTGAAGTCGATGAAAAAACGTTCGATCAAGCATTGGATGAAGCCTTCAAAAAAGTATCAAAGGATGTTCAGATCCCAGGATTTCGTAAAGGGAAGGTACCTCGTCCGATTTTTGAGCAACGCTTCGGTGTAGAATCATTGTATCAAGATGCAGTGGATTTAATTTTGCAGGATGCATACAGTGAAGCAATCGATGAAGTGGATATTACGCCTGTCGACCAACCAGAAGTAGATATTGAGCAAATTGAAAAAGGAAAACCAGTCATCTTTTCAGCAACGGTAACCGTGAAGCCTGAAGTCAAACTAGGTGAATACAAAGGTCTTGAAGTAGAAGACCAAAAAGTTACTGTAACCGATGAAGATGTTAACGATGAATTGGAAGCACTTCGTGAAAAACAAGCTGAATTGGTCGTCAAAGAAGAAGGAACAGTTGAAGAAGGCGACACAGTCGTCATTGACTTCGAAGGGTTCAAAGATGGCGAAGCGTTCGAAGGCGGCGCAGCTGAAAACCATTCCTTAGAGATTGGCTCAGGTAACTTCATCCCTGGATTCGAAGAGCAATTGATTGGTAAATCTGCTGGAGAAGAAACAGAAGTGAATGTTACATTCCCAGAAGATTACCAGGCAGAAGACCTAGCTGGTCAGGATGCAGTGTTTAAGGTGAAAATCCATGACATTAAATTCAAAGAGCTTCCAGAACTAGATGATGAATTCGCTAAAGACGTAGATGACGATGTGGAAACACTAGACGAATTGAAACAAAAAACAAAAGATCGTTTAGTTGAGGAAGAAGAAACAGAAATCGAAAACCAAAAGCGTGAGTCACTCATTAACCAGGCATCTGAAAATGCGGAAATCGATATTCCAGAAGCGATGGTTACGAATGAATTGGATCGTATGATGCAAGAATTCGAACAGCGTCTTCAAATGCAAGGAATGACGTTAGAAATGTACACGCAATTATCTGGTCAGACGGAAGATGACTTGAAAGAGCAAATGAGAGAAGACGCGCGTAAACGTGTCCAAACAAGCTTGACCCTTGAAGCGATTGCAAATACCGAAGAGTTGGAGGCATCCGATGAAGATGTCGACAAACAACTTGAGGAAATGGCTTCACAATATCAAATGGAAGTCGACCAATTAAGACAAATGCTAGGCGGTAATACAGATGCACTGAAAGGTGATCTGAAATTACAAAAAGCAATTGATTTCTTATTAGAAGAAGCAAAACTCGTTGAGCCTAAAGAAGTTGAAGAAACAGAAGAGCAAGACAGCGAAGAAGACGAGAAATAAAGTTGAAAGAGGTTGGGACATTACTAAGTTACTCATCTGTGAATTCGGACAATGCAACATTGAGCGAAGGAAATATACGTAGACTCCTACGGGAAGAAGAGCATAGGTGAGACCCCGAAGTGCTTTAGCACGAGGAGGCTCACCAGCTCCCCGTTGTAAAGAAGACACTGCGATTTATCGCAGATGTCGCCTTATGCCCTATGGGTAAAAGCGAAGTATATTTCCGTAGCGGCGATGATGCACAATTGTTCGATTTCTTATGAGTAAAAATAGTTTCGTCCCAGCCTTGTTTTTACATAAAATATATGAGTGGATATAAATTTTCATAAACGCTACTAAGCTACACCGTTCATACATAGGATTAAATCACAATCACTTCCAGGCATAATCGTTTTACCCATGGTGTTTTTCTTTTGACTATTTCACATTCGGGGTACATAATGGGAAATACGGTTATGTTACATTCAGGCTGAGAAGGTTTTAATATAGACTACAATTTTGAGGTGAATATAAATGGGGTTTAAATTTAGCGATGAAAAAGGGCAACTAAAGTGCTCGTTTTGTGGAAAGACACAAGATCAAGTAAGAAAACTCGTAGCAGGTCCAGGCGTTTATATATGTGATGAATGTATCGATTTATGTACAGAAATCGTAGAAGAGGAACTGGGTGCAGTCGAAGAGGAAGAACTGAAAGAAATTCCTAAACCAAGAGAGATTTGCGACATTCTTGATGACTATGTCATTGGGCAAGACCAAGCGAAAAAGTCTCTTTCTGTTGCCGTATACAATCATTACAAACGAATCAATTCGAATGTGAAAAATGACGATGTAGAAGTATCCAAAAGTAACATTTTGCTATTGGGTCCAACCGGTAGCGGGAAGACATTGCTCGCTCAAACATTGGCCCGCATTTTGAATGTACCTTTTGCCATTGCCGACGCAACATCCTTGACTGAAGCGGGTTATGTCGGTGAAGACGTTGAAAACATTCTGTTGAAATTGATTCAAGCGGCAGATTACGATGTGGAAAAAGCCGAAAAAGGGATTATTTATATCGATGAAATCGACAAAGTTGCACGTAAATCAGAAAACCCATCCATCACACGGGATGTATCTGGTGAAGGTGTCCAACAAGCCTTGCTGAAAATTTTGGAAGGAACAACAGCAAGTGTGCCGCCACAAGGTGGAAGAAAGCATCCACACCAAGAGTTTATTCAAATCGATACGACAAACATCTTATTTATTGTTGGCGGTGCCTTTGATGGTGTTGACCAAATCGTTAAACGTCGTCTAGGTGAGCGGGTTATTGGGTTCGGTACAGAAACCAAAAAACCGGAGCTTTCTGAGTCTGAATTACTTACGAAAGTTCTACCTGAAGACTTGCTTCGTTTTGGTTTGATTCCAGAATTTATTGGACGTCTTCCAGTAATCGGTAGTTTAGAACCACTCGATCAAGATGCATTGGTCGAAATTTTGACAAAACCGAAGAACGCATTGACGAAGCAATATGAGAAGCTGTTTGATATTGATGGTGTTGAGCTTGAGATTGAAGATGGTGCACTAAAAGAGATCGCAAATAAAGCAATCGAACGAAAAACAGGAGCGCGTGGTTTGAGATCCATCATTGAAGGATTGATGCTGGATGTTATGTTTGAACTACCTTCCCGTGACGATATAGAAAAATGCATCATTACTCAGGAAACCGTTGAAGAGAGCAATGGTAAGCCAAAACTCGTACTAAAAGACGGATCCGTCGTTGAGCAAGATATTACACCAAGAGAAAGTGCTTAATGTGACTGTGATGTTTATTTTCAAAAAGGTACTCTCAAATTGACGAGAGTACCTTTTTCTGTTTACATTCAATCGATAGGTTTGTGACCGTTCGTATATAATAAGGGTGGTTACGAATCATGTTTGTTTTTACGATGGTGATACGGATACAACCCGGAGGTGCAATAATGAAAGAACAGAAACGAAACGAACTGCCACTTCTTCCGCTCAGGGGAATGATTGTTTACCCTTCCATGGTCGTCCACTTAGACGTAGGGAGAGAAAAATCGGTACGAGCACTGGAAGAAGCGATGGTTGAGGATAGCCAATTTATATTGGCTGCCCAAAAAGATACCAATAGTGACGATCCGAGCCCTGAAGATATTTATCAAACAGGCACGATTGCTACGATTAAGCAAATGGTGAAATTACCGAATGGGACACGAAGAATTTTGGTCGAAGGTGAAGAGCGCGCCAAAATTTTATCCTTTAACCAATCCGATTCCTATTTGAAAGCTGAATATACTGAGCTGGAAGAGGAGCATGGCGACAACGTTGAAGAACAAGCAATGGTCCGTATGCTCATCAACCAGTTTGAAGAATATATGAAAGTCTCCAAAAAACTGAATCAGGAAACGTTTGAAACGGTGAAGGATATCAAGGATGGAGGCCATTTGGCAGATATCATTACATCTCATCTGCCGTTGCCGATTCATCACAAGCAAAACATTTTGGAGTATGTCTACATTCCTGACCGACTCGATTATATCCTTCAACTGCTCCATAACGAAAAAGAAGTATTGACGATGGAGAGGAAAATCGGCCAACGTGTCCGTAAGTCAATGGAACGGACGCAAAAAGAATATTATTTGCGTGAACAGCTAAAGGCCATCCAAAAGGAATTAGGCGAGCAAGACGGAAAAACGGGTGAAGTCCAGCAACTCCGTGAGAAAATTGAAGAAGCGAATATGCCTGAACGTATTACGCAAGTAGCCAACAAGGAGCTTGACCGTTATGAAAAAGTTCCTCAAAGTTCCGCGGAAAGTTCTGTGATCCGAAACTATATCGATTGGCTCGTCAGTTTGCCTTGGACGGAGGAAACGGAAGACAATATCGACATTCCGAAAGCGAAAAAAACATTGGATGAAGACCATTACGGGTTGGAAAAAGTCAAAGAGCGGGTTCTCGAATATTTATCCGTTCAGAAATTGACCGATAAACTGAGTGGACCGATTCTTTGTCTTGTCGGACCACCAGGAGTGGGTAAAACGTCTTTAGCGAAATCGATTGCCCGTTCGATTAACCGTAAATATGTCCGAGCATCATTGGGTGGTGTTCGGGACGAAGCGGAAATCCGTGGTCACCGCCGGACGTATGTCGGTGCCATGCCAGGCCGCATCATCCGAGGCATGAAAAAAGCCGAGACGATTAATCCGGTATTTCTGCTGGATGAAATTGATAAAATGTCCAACGATTTTAGAGGGGATCCATCTGCGGCCATGCTAGAGGTGCTGGACCCGGAACAAAATCATTCGTTCAGTGATCATTTTATCGAAGAGCCTTATGATTTATCAAAAACGATGTTCATTGCGACGGCCAACCAGTTGGCGACCATACCAGAACCGCTGCGTGATCGGATGGAAATCATTACGATTGCAGGGTATACAGAAGTTGAAAAACTGCATATTTCCAAGCAACACTTAATCCCGAAACAAATCGATCAGAATGGCTTGACGAAAAGTCAGGTTCAGTTTAGAGATGAAGCGATTTTGAAACTGATCCGCAGATATACACGTGAAGCAGGGGTTCGTGGCTTGGAGAGACAGTTTGCTTCACTTTGCCGTAAAGCAGCCAAGCAAATTGTTGCTGGTGAAAAGAAGCGGGTAATCATTACCGAGAAGCAGCTCGAGGAGTTTCTCGGAAAGCCAAGCTACCGTTATGGCCAACGGGAAGAAGAACACCAAATCGGGGCAGCAACCGGCTTAGCCTATACCCAATTTGGCGGGGACACATTGTCGATTGAAGTGTCTATTGCTAAAGGAACGGGTAAATTGACGTTAACCGGTAAACTTGGTGACGTGATGAAGGAATCTGCACAAGCTGCATTCAGTTACGTGCGTGCCAAGGCGGATGAGTTTGATTTAGAAGATGATTTTTACGAAAAATACGATATTCATATTCATGTTCCAGAAGGCGCTACGCCTAAAGACGGGCCTTCAGCTGGGATTACAATCGCGACTGCACTCGTCTCTGCATTTACAAATCGTCCTGTCAGAAAAGAAGTCGGTATGACAGGTGAAATCACCTTGCGTGGACGTGTATTGCCGATTGGTGGATTGAAAGAGAAGTCGCTAAGTGCTCACCGTGCAGGCCTGACAACCATTTTGATTCCAGCAGAGAATGAAAAAGATTTAGAAGATATTCCAAAAAGCATCCGTGATGATTTGAACTTTATCCTCGTGTCCCACTTGGATGAGGTGTTGGAACACGCCCTATTGAAGGAGTAATTATTATGAAAGTGAACCAAGCCGAATTGGTGATCAGCGCCGTCAGCGAAAAACAATATCCAGGGGGCAATCTGCCAGAAATCGCACTGGCAGGTCGCTCCAATGTCGGTAAATCATCGTTCATCAATAAGATGATCAATCGAAAAGCATTAGCGCGAACCTCCTCAAAGCCGGGCAAAACCCAGACATTGAATTTTTATCAAATCAACGAGAAATTCTTTTTTGTCGATGTTCCCGGATACGGTTATGCGAAAGTCTCAAAAAAAGAACGAGAAGCCTGGGGTAAGATGATGGAGGAGTATTTTGAAAAAAGAGATACACTCAAAGCGACGATCCTATTGGTTGATGCGAGACACAAGCCGACCGAGGATGACTTGATCATGTATGATTTTTTGAAATACTACGAGATTCCGGTCATCGTCGTAGCAACCAAAGTCGATAAATTATCTCAGTCAAACAAAGCGAAGAATCTAAAAATGATTGAGGATCTATTAGAAATGGAACCTGAAGATCAATTGATCGGATTTTCTGCTGAAACAGGCGAAGGCAAAGAAGTGGCTTGGCGCCATGTGACGAACTATTTTTGATTGATTTGTATTGAACCATTTGCAATGCTTACTTAAGTGAGCAGTGCGGGTGGTTTTTTATTAGGATTAATATGCGAACGTAGGTTTACGTAGGTAGCATATAGACCTGAAATGGCACAAATATCCGAGTTTAGGCCCATATGTTGCACACTAGGAACCATATATTTTGCTGAAGGTCACATATTTTTTCATCTTGGGCACATATATCTGCAACTTGGACACATATTATTTAAATACGGTCACATATCGTGCCAATTAGGGTACATAAAGAAGGATGGAGGGCACATATATTGGTGGGCCAAACCATTCGGATTATGTTTTTTCACCGTCATGATCAGAAAGTGCTTCTCACCGACATTCAAAGATTCAAATGACGATGAGCGCACCGGTACTCCATTCATTCTATTTTTTAAACAGTAAAAACGCTCCGATACCAATTAACAAGAAAGGCCAAAACTGTTCGATTTGACTAAATAGGTAGTCAATCCAACCGAACCATCGAGGCAGTGTAATGGATGAAATCCCGATCAATGAAATGATAATCAAAATTAATCCAGCCATAATGCCTTGGTTCGTTTTATGTGCCCGCAATAAAAAAGAAAAACCAACGATTAATGTGTACATACCCCAGTGGTCAATCCAACCTCCCGATTGATCGAGCGCGTGAAAGTGAAGGCCGAGACCCAACAGGATCCCACCTGGTAAAATGGATTCGTGCTGTTTATTCAAATATCCTTGTGCCAAAAATGCCGCACCTAATACGATTAAAATGGTTGGCCATGTATCGAATCGGGAAAGAAACGGTATAGCATATTGCTGAAGGACAAAGAATAATCCGAACCCGATTAATAGGACACCCAAAAATGTTTTCGATTGTTTCAAAATCACTCACTCCCCGTGCGATTTCCTTGCTGTAGCTATTTGAATGTGATAATCTACAATATGGAATTATAATTATTCTAATTTAATATATATTTCATAAATCGTTCAAAGAGGTTATGAAGTTGAACGACATAATTTTGTTATACTAATGATATACATGATTGTACGATAATTGAGGGGTGAAAGAAAGATGCATTTTGTAGTCTTAAGTGTCAACTACCGAACAGCCCCCGTTGAAATCAGGGAAAAGCTGGCGTTCTCAGAAGACGTTTTAAGCGATACGATGCTACAATTGAACCAAGAAAAAAGTATCCTTGAAAACGTGATTGTATCTACTTGTAACCGGACTGAATTATATGTGGTGTCAGATCAACTGCACACCGGGCGATACTATGTGAAGCGATTTTTGGCGAATCAATTTTCAATGGATCTTGATTACTTGAAAAATTATATCGAAATCAAAGAAGAAGAAGAGGCCATTCGCCATTTGTTTAAAGTGACGGCAGGTCTTGATTCCATGGTTCTTGGAGAGACTCAAATCCTTGGTCAAGTGCGTAAAGCGTTCCAAGTCGCTCAGGAAATCGAATCATCCGGTCTTATTTTCAACCATTTATTCAAGCAGGCTGTGACGATGGCAAAACGAGCACATCGTGAAACAGAGATCGGTGAAAATGCAGTGTCAATCAGTTACGCAGCTGTTGAGTTAGGAAAACAAATTTTTGATGACTTGAAAGAACAGCATGTCGCTATATTAGGTGCTGGAAAAATGGGCGAACTAGCTGTGAAGAACCTTCATGGATCAGGAATTGACCAAGTAACCGTATTGAACCGGACATATGAAAAAGCGAAAGAAGTAGCTGATAAATTTTCCGGTACCGCAAAATCACTGGATGAACTCGATGAAGTGATCCAAGAAGCTGATATCTTGATTACTTCAGCGTCAACAGATGAATTCATCATTACACCAGAAATCTTGTCTCCGCTTGTTCGTCAGCGGAATGGAAAACCGTTATTCATGATCGATATTTCGGTTCCACGCAACATCGACCCGGCTGTCTGTGATTTAGATGGTGTCATCGTTTATGATATTGACGATTTACAAGGTGTCATTAACAAAAACCTTGAAGAAAGACAGCGGGCTGCGCAGGAAATTGACGAAATGATCACGGGTGAATTGGATGACTTTGAAGAGTGGGTGCAAACACTTGGTGTTGTACCTGTCATCTCAGCGCTTCGCAACAAGGCACTTTCCATTCAAGAAACGACAATGGCTTCAATCGAAAGAAAGATGCCAGACTTAACCGATCGCGAAAGAAAAGTGCTGAACAAGCATACGAAAAGCATTATTAACCAAATGTTAAAAGAACCAATTCTTCAAGCAAAAGAAATGGCTGGCGAGGAAGAAGCAGAGGATATGCTGAAATTGTTTGTTAAAATATTTGGCATTGAAGAGGAAGTACAAGAAGAACTTGAATTCCAGAATAATAAACACCAGAGCCACCGCACGGTAACCCAATCGCTGCCACTTGCCGGATTAATTAAAGCCATACAATAAGATAGATTGTTTCTGACGAAGCAGAGACTAATGATTAGAAAACCAGAAGGCTGTCTTAGTCTTCTGGTTGTTTTACGTTAAGAATACCCGTTATGTGCAAAGGCGGGAGCTAACCTGAATATCTCAGTGCGTTGAATGTCAAAAAAACTCATCTCAACGCATTGATAAGGCGTCTCACTTCGTTGAACACAGAAAACTGTTTCAACGCACTGACAAAGAGCACGACACCTTCAAAATCATATCAATCACGCGATCTATCAGGGATTATCTTTTACAAACCGAAGTAACTTTACTACTATTACAATAGAGAGTTCAGTCTAGGAGGATTTTTGATGAGAAATATCGTTGTAGGTTCAAGAAGAAGTAATTTGGCTTTAACGCAAACCGAGTGGGTTATTGAAGAGCTGAAGAAAATAACGAATGATTATACCTTTGAAGTGAAGAAAATTGTGACGAAAGGTGACCGGATCCAAAATGTGACACTTTCCAAAGTTGGTGGGAAGGGCCTATTCGTTAAAGAAATCGAACAAGCGATGTACGATCATGAAATCGATTTGGCCGTTCACAGTATGAAGGATATGCCTTCTGAAATGCCAGAAGGGCTTACCATTGGTTGTATCCCTGAACGGGAAGATCACCGAGATGCTTATATCGCGAATGACCATGTGAAATTGGATGACTTACCAAATGGAGCGGTCATCGGTACGAGTAGCTTAAGACGTGGTGCACAATTGCTTGCCTACCGACCTGATCTAGAAATCAAATGGATTCGTGGGAACATCGAGACCCGTCTTCGCAAGTTGAAAGAAGAGGACTATGATGCGATCATCTTAGCAGCTGCTGGCTTAAAGAGAGTCGGCTGGGACCCGAAAATCGTGACGGAGTTTTTGGAACCTGAAGTATGTCTTCCGGCGATTGGCCAGGGTGCATTGGCATTGGAATGCCGTGAGGACGACCAAGAGCTGATCGACTTAATTCAACAAATCAATGATGAGTATACGGAGAAAACTGTGAAATCCGAGCGTAAGTTACTCAGTATGCTTGAAGGTAGTTGTCAAGTGCCTGTGGCAGGCTATGCCATTATGAAAGATGATGAGGTCGAAGTCCGTGGGTTAGTCGCATCATCAGATGGAAAAACAGTACTTCAGTCGAAAAGGGTTTCAAAAGATCCGATTGAAGCTGGTCGTTTGGCGGCAGAGGATTTGATATCCCAAGGTGCATTAGAAATTGTTGCGGAAGCGAAGAAGGAAATGGATGAATCGTGATGAGTGAGGGTGCTGCGGATTTACGGATTTTCCTTTCGAGAAGCCCATCACAAGCTAACAAATTCACTGATCCCTTAAAAAATTCACCGTGCACCGTCCATAGTATTCCAGTGATCGAAACAAATCTTTGGAAAAAGCCTGAAAACGTTGAGATCCTGAATCATTTCGATGAATTTGATTGGGTGTTTTTTACGAGTGCGAAGGGAGTTCGTTTTTTTCAAGAAACGACGGAGTGGCTCGAGTGGACTATGGAACGTCTGCACGCCAAAAAAATAGCTGCGGTCGGGACTGGGACGGCTGCAGCCCTTAAAGATCGAGGTTATTCGGTTGATTTTATCCCGAGCACATTCGATGCAGAGCATTTGGGACGTGAATTTCTCGATGTAGAGCAACCGAAGAAAATTCTATTGATCAAAGGTGAACTCTCACGAACGACGATGGATGAGAAATTCAAGAAACATGCGATTGATTTTGAAAACATGTACGTCTATCGGACAGTGACGAATGATGAAGTGAAGGATCAGTTGAATTGCGAATTCCAGGCTCAACCGTTTGATTATTATGTATTTACATCACCGTCATCCATTCATGCTTTTTTTGAATTACTAGATACTTATCCTAAGAATATTTTTGACCAACCTTGTTTTTGTATTGGGAGGACGACAGAAGATGCGGCATTGAACGCGGGTTTCAAAAAGACGTTCATCCCGGAAGAATATACATTACAAGGTCTGGCGACACGTGTCAGACAAGTGATTGAGGAGGCAAAAGAATGAGCAATCGAGGATTTGATCGACACCGCAGACTGAGAAGAACTAAACATATGAGAGATTTGGTCCGTGAAACCCATTTGCATACGGATGATTTGGTGTATCCGTTATTTGTCATGGAAGAGGCTGGTCAACGGAATGAAGTATCCTCCATGCCTGGCGTCTTTCAAGTTTCTTTGGATTTGTTGGAAGAAGAATTGAAGGAAATTGTCGATTTAGGGATTAAGTCCGTACTTCTTTTTGGCATTCCAAAAGAAAAAGATGAGGTCGGCTCACAAGCTTATGACCAAGAAGGAATTATCCAGCAAGCAACTCGACTGATCAAAAAAGCGTATCCTGAGATCTTGGTGATTGCGGATACATGCTTATGTGAATACACCTCTCATGGACATTGTGGTGTCATTCATGATGGTTATGTCGATAATGATGCATCCTTACCTCTCCATGTGCAAACTGCTCTGTCTCAGGCAGAAGCGGGAGCGGACATTATTGCGCCTTCCAATATGATGGATGGCTTCGTCACAGAAATTCGGCAAGCACTAGATGAAGCGGGTTATGAAAATATTCCGATTATGTCCTATGCGATTAAGTATGCTTCAGCATTCTACGGACCTTTTCGTGAAGCAGCTGACAGCACACCGCAATTCGGTGATCGGAAAACATATCAAATGGATCCGTCAAACCGCTTGGAAGCTTTGCGTGAAGCTGATTCGGATGTTGATGAAGGTGCAGATTTCCTCATTGTCAAACCCGCACTCAGCTATATGGATATCATCCGCGAAGTCAGGGATCGTTACACACTTCCGGTCGTCGCTTACAATGTGAGTGGTGAATATTCATTGATCAAGGCTGCTGCACAAAACGGCTGGGTCGATGAAAAAGCGATTGTGTTGGAAAAAATCACATCCATGAAGCGTGCAGGTGCAGATTTGATCATTACGTATCACGCAAAAGATGTCGCAAGATGGTTGAATGAAAGATAAGGAGGTTATTTGAATGAGTCGATACGAAAAATCTCAAAAGCTATTTAAAGAAGCCGAACAATTACTGCCTGGTGGGGTCAACTCACCTGTACGGGCATTTAAATCCGTTGATATGGACCCGATTTATATGGAGCGAGGAAAAGGCTCAAAAATCTACGATGTCGATGGCAATGAATACATTGACTACGTACTGAGCTGGGGACCGCTCATTGTTGGACACGCTCACGATCAGGTCATTTCCAAACTGAAAGAAGTTATGGAAAAAGGGACGAGTTTTGGTGCCAACGTCGAATATGAGAATGAATTAGCGAAGCTTGTCATGGAACGGATTCCATCCATTGAAAAAATCCGGATGGTAAATTCAGGAACCGAAGCGACAATGAGTGCACTTCGGTTGGCTAGAGGGTATACCGGACGCAATAAAATCTTGAAATTTGAGGGGAACTATCATGGACACGGTGATTCCTTGCTGATTAAAGCAGGCTCTGGTGTTGCGACATTAGGCTTACCAGATAGCCCTGGCGTTCCGGAATCCATTGCGAAAAACACGATTACGGTGCCATATAATGACATGGAGAGTGTCCGTTATGTGTTCGAACAATATGGCGATGACTTAGCGGCGGTTATTGTTGAACCCGTTTCAGGAAATATGGGTGTCGTCCCTCCAGTAAATGACTTCTTACAAAACCTAAGAACCATTACCGAAGAACACGGTACGTTGCTTATTTTTGATGAAGTGATGACTGGTTTTCGCGTCGGATATAACAGTGCACAAGGTCATTTTGGGGTGAAACCTGATCTCACTTGTCTGGGCAAGGTGATTGGTGGCGGACTGCCTGTAGGTGCGTATGGCGGCCGAAAAGAAATTATGCAGCGCATTGCACCAGAAGGCGATATTTACCAGGCCGGTACACTTTCCGGTAACCCACTAGCCATGTCAGCAGGAATTGCGACATTGAGTCAACTGACCGAGCAATCGTATGAAGAAATCAATCAAAAAGCGGATCGATTGGTAGAAGGATATCAAGAGGCCGCAAAGGAATTCGGTGTTCCATTACAAGTCAACCGTGCAGGTTCGATGTTAGGCTTTTTCTTTACTGATGAGGACGTAACAAATTTTGAAAAAGCCCAAACATCTGATTTGGAATGGTTTGCAACCTACTACCGTGAAATGGCTGAGCAAGGCGTCTTCCTGCCACCTTCCCAGTTTGAAGGCATGTTCCTATCAACGGAACATACGATGGATGATATCGAACAGACGATTGAAGCCGCACGGAATGCTTTCCAAAAATATAAATCTTAATTGCTTTAAATGACAACAAATCCGATCACGATGCGTCTAGTAAACCGGACGTATCGTTGTCGGGTTTTTTTGTTTTCGAACCTTCCCGTTGGTCCATCCGTCTTTAAGTTTGTTCTCATGTTTTCCAAGAACAGGTCATATAGATTAGAAAAAGGCTCTGTTCATTTTGATGTCTTACAACAGAGACACAGAAAACGGATTCGGGGAGGATGCTTAAGATGAATTATCAAGAACCATACACATTTAAGATTTTTGAGAAGATCAGTTTTCGGCAGGGAGAAGAAATTGACGACCTCTATAGTATTTCAATCGATCCTGAAGTTGAGATTATCCAGGAGTCCAACTATATCCAACTGAGAGGTGTGTTGAATGTCTCAGGGGACTATCAAACGATTCCTAAAAAAGAACCGCTTTACATCGTGGATGAAGCAGAGGAAAATGTCGTTCAGCAAGTGAGGGCATTGGACAATGGTTTCATGACATTCCAATATCCAATTCCAGTGGATATCACGATTCCTGCAGAACGCGTACGGACAGATGATCGAGTCGAAGTGAAAGTGGACCACTTTGATTATGAACTACCTGAACCACAATCATTAAATATCCAATCCAATATTCGAATCGAGGGACTCATTGAAGAGGAGAGTTCAGCTCCATTTCCAGATCAGACGGAGCCATCGGATTTTGAATTAAAAGAGTTTCCGACCTTCCATGAACAGCAACCGACAAGCCACTCAACGGACCATGAGACCCATACAACCGAATCTACGTACCAACCAACTGAACAACAAGTCGAAGCGTCCGTCCTTGATGTTCAACGAAAACAAACGGAGGAAGAATCGCAAACAGAGGAAGAACATCAAACCGAAGAAGAAAAAGACCGTGAATTTTTCAAAAAAAGCAAATCTCAAAGTCTTCATGAATTTTTCAATAAAAAAGAAATGAAAAAGGAAGAAGCGGCTAAGGCTACTGAGCCAAAGGACGAAATGGTAGAACACCATGAGTATGATGATGACGATTATACGAAAGATCATGATGAACACAAAAAGGATGTTGTCGATCATAAGAAAGATGAAAAAATATCGGATGTTGAAGAAAAACTGACGGATGAGGAACTAGTCGACGAGGTAACCGATGAACTGAAGGCGAAAAAGAAATCAAAAGGATTAAGCTATTTGTCCAAGTTTTTCCGTGAAGAAGAGTCAGGTTCTTCACAAGTCAAAATTCGATTCGTCCAAGAAAATGAGTCGCTAGAGACGATTGCCGAAAAATATAAAATCCCATCGTCGAGATTGGAACGATTGAACGGACTGGAAGACTCACGAACCCTCGAAGAAGGAGATGTCATTTACGTACCTCACCGAGAAAAAAAGTAGGAATTAGATCCATTTCGACTGGAACATGACGAACATGCCGATAAACAGAATGCATAAAAACATATCCAATGTCGTAGGCAAAAATAGCGTCCGTAAAATCTGATAACAGAGAATGGGAACAACCGAATATTCGACGACGACAATGACACGCCGAAAAGGGTGCGGAAAACGGTAACGATGATATTTACCCACACGAAATTCCTCCTTTTTGTATAGACTATGAAAAATCCGGTAAAGCTGTGTAACAAATGATTGATTTATGAAAAATAGTTGTATACAATAATGGTAAATGAATATTTTGTAAATGCCGTAGGAGAAGAGTACAGGTCGTAAATCGCCCAGAGAGGGAGACAATTGCTGAAAGTTTCCCCGATTGAAAACGTGGAAGGTCGCTCTGAAATGGCAGCTTCTTTGAACGTTTAGTAGAAGAAGACGGAGAAGTCCGTTAACGCATTGAGGTGTACAGCGAACGTTGCTGTGAACAAAGGTGGTACCGCGAATAATAAATCTTTTCGTCCTTTCATTAGGATGAAAAGATTTTTTTATTTGATGTGAAAAAGGAGGAAGTAGAATGGGTGAAGAAAAAAAGGTTTCCATGGCACCGAAATATCATCCGGAAGAAGTGGAAAAAGGACGTTATCAATTTTGGTTGGAAGGAAAGTTTTTTGAGGCAGAAGAGAATGCTGAAAAAGAACCATACACGATTGTCATTCCACCGCCAAACGTAACCGGCCGTCTTCATTTGGGCCATGCTTGGGACACGACACTCCAAGACATCCTAACACGATATAAACGAATGCAAGGGTATGATGTCCTTTGGCTTCCAGGAATGGACCATGCCGGAATCGCCACACAAGCAAAAGTAGAGGCAAAGCTGAAAGAAGAGGGAAAAAGTCGTTATGACCTTGGCCGTGAGAAGTTTTTGGAGCAATCGTGGGATTGGAAAGAAGAATATGCGAGCTTCATTCGTCAACAATGGGAAAAACTCGGATTGGGACTCGATTATTCGAAAGAACGCTTTACGCTAGATGAAGGCTTGTCCAATGCAGTCAAAGAAGTTTTCGTCAGCTTGTACGAACAAGGATTAATCTACCGTGGCCAGTACATCATCAACTGGGACCCGAGTACACAAACGGCTCTTTCTGATATCGAAGTCATCTACAAAGAGGTCCAAGGGGCTTTCTACCATATGAAATACCCGTTGAAGGATGGCGAGGGACATATTGAGATTGCGACCACACGACCTGAAACGATGCTTGGGGATACAGCGGTTGCTGTCCATCCAGATGATGAGCGCTATCAACATTTGGTCGGAAAAAAAGTTGTTTTGCCGATTGTAGGTAGGGAAATCGAAATCGTAGCGGATGATTATGTCGATATGGAATTTGGTTCCGGTGCGGTTAAAATCACGCCTGCTCATGATCCGAATGACTTCGAAATCGGCGAACGCCACAATCTCGAGCGGGTGTTGATCATGGATGAAGGCGGTCAAATGAATGAAAATGCTGGACCTTATCAAGGATTAGATCGTTTTGAATGCCGGAAGCAAATCGTGAAGGATTTACAGGAAAATGGGGTTCTTTTCAAAATAGAGGATCATACCCACTCTGTCGGTCACTCAGAGCGAAGCGGGGCAGTCGTCGAACCGTATTTATCTACCCAATGGTTTGTGAAAATGGGCCCTCTGGCAGAAGAGGCTATTCAATTGCAAGAAACCGAAGACAAAGTGAATTTTGTTCCGAACCGATTTGAACAAACTTACTTACATTGGATGGAAAATATTCGTGATTGGTGTATTTCCCGTCAATTGTGGTGGGGTCACAGAATCCCAGCTTGGTACCATAAAGAAACAGGCGAGCTCTATGTCGGCCGGGAAGCACCTGAAGATGTTGAGAATTGGGAACAAGATGAAGATGTATTGGATACATGGTTTTCATCAGCTTTATGGCCATTTTCAACGATGGGCTGGCCAGATGAATCAAGTAAAGATTACCAGCGCTATTTCCCAACGGATGCGTTAGTCACCGGCTATGACATCATCTTTTTCTGGGTATCTCGGATGATTTTCCAATCGAAGCATTTTACGAATCGCCGTCCGTTTAAAGACGTTCTCATCCATGGGTTAGTCCGTGATGCTGAAGGCCGTAAAATGAGTAAGTCATTAGGGAATGGTGTCGACCCAATGGATGTCATTGAAAAATACGGCGCGGATTCATTACGTTATTTCTTATCGACTGGATCGTCACCAGGACAAGACTTACGTTTCCATTGGGAAAAGGTCGAGTCGACATGGAACTTCGCCAATAAAATTTGGAACGCATCAAGGTTCGTTATTATGAATTTAGAAGAGTTTTCATACGATGACATGGATCTGTCAGGTGAAAAAACGGTTGCTGACAAATGGATTCTTACTCGTTTGAATGAAACGATCGAACAAGTGACGAAGAATATTGATAAATATGACTTCGGTGAAGCGGGTCGTCATTTGTACAATTTCATTTGGGATGATTTCTGTGATTGGTATATAGAAATGGCAAAGTTGCCGTTGTATGGCGATGATGTACAACAAAAGAACACAACCAAATCAGTGTTGGTTCATACATTGGATGGCATCTTGAAATTGCTTCATCCGTTCATGCCATTTATCACCGAAGAGATTTGGCAACATATCCCACATGAAGGTCAGTCCATTACGGTTTCCCAATGGCCAACGGTCGAGGAAGCTCATACAGACCAAGAAAGTGCGAAGAAAATGGAGCGTCTGGTTGCCATTATCCGGGCGGTCAGAAATGTTCGGTCTGAAGTCAATACACCAATGTCCAAAGAGATTAAAATCTTGATTCAAGCAAATGAGGAAGCGATTGTTTCAGAGCTAGAAGAAAACAGAAACTATCTTGAGCGCTTTTGTAATCCAGAAGAGTTAGTAATCGCTACGGAAATTGAGGCACCAGAGCAATCCAAGACTGCAGTCGTAACCGGAGCAGAAATATTCTTTCCTCTTGCAGGTCTTGTCAACTTAGACGAGGAACTGAGTCGCTTACAAAAAGAATTGGATAAATGGAATGGTGAAGTTGAATTGGTCCAAAAGAAACTTTCCAACGAAAACTTCGTCAATAAGGCACCAGAAAAGCTCGTCCAACAGGAAAGAGAGAAGGAAAAGGATTATCTGGAGAAACGCAAACTGGTTGAAGAACGGATTCAAGAACTGAAAAAAATAAAATAACGCAGCCAAACAGAGGCTGGGACGAATCTATTTTTACTCAGTAGAAATCGAACAATAGTGCATCACCACCGCATCGGAAATATACTCCGCTTTTACCCATAGGGCATAAGGCGACATCTGCGATAAATCGCAGTGTCTTCTTTACAACGGGGAGCTGGTGAGCCTCCTCGTGCTAAAGCACTCCGGGGTCTCACCTATGCTCTTCTTCCCGTAGGAGTCTACGTATATTTCCTTCGCTGAATTGTGCATGGTTCGGATTCTGCCAAGAAGTAACTTAGTAATGTCCCAGCCTTTTGTTATTCTATGAACCCAAAAACAAAAGAGATTCAAATTTTTCAAAAATCATTAAATTAGTGAGCCATTGAAAAGACATGTCTGCTATACTCAATATATAATTAAGATTGTAGAAGTATCAAAGCGTAGAAGTCACAGGCCGGCCAATAATCCGATCCAGGAACAAGGCAAGCGTACTGCAAAAGGGTGAGAGCGTTGAACGGACAAGAAGCAATCGAGTGGATTCATCAACAACTGAAATTCGGGATTCGCCCTGGTCTTGATCGGGTGAAACGCTTGCTTGAACAAGTCGGAAACCCAGAACAGCATGTGAAGCTCGTCCATGTCGCAGGCACAAATGGTAAGGGCTCAACTGTTACCTACTTGAGAAATCTATTGAACACACATGGCTTTCGGGTCGGAACATTTACATCCCCTTATATCGAACGGTTTGAAGAGCGAATTTCATTGGATGGTGAACCAATCGATTCGGAACGATTGGCTTCATATATTGGCGTTCTCAAACCCATTTGCGAAGACATTAGTCAAACCTCGCTTGGTCCGCCTACTGAGTTTGAGATCATTACAGTTTTGTCACTGATGTACTTCAATGATGAAGAAGTTGATTTTGCATTGATTGAAGTCGGGCTCGGGGGAAGACTTGATTCTACGAATGTGATCCATCCGATCCTGTCGTTGATTACCTCCATTGGCATGGATCATACAGATATTTTGGGAGACACATACGAAGAGATTGCATTCGAAAAAGCAGGCATCATCAAAACAGAGATTCCGATTGCCTCGAATGTACAGGGTAAAGAAGCTGCCCCGGTGATTGGCAAAAAAGCGGAAGAGATGAAAGCACCTTATTTCCGGCTTGGGATCGATTATAGCTATGAACTGATCCCGTCTAAGGGTTGGGGTGAACGTTTTCACGTTACGATGGATGGAAACCGGTTTGAACATCTGGAAATTCAAATGAAGGGCAGACATCAAGTTAAAAATGCAACCCTTGCATTGTTTGCTTTATATTTACTGAGTAAGAAAGAAGGATTTTTACTGGATAAAGCCGAAATCAAACAAGGGCTGCTTCAATCGAAATGGCCAGGAAGATTGGAAGTCGTATACAAAGAACCACAGATTGTCGTTGACGGTGCCCATAATGCCGAAGCGATTAAGGAATTGATCACTTCTGTAAACGAACAATGGGAACCGAAACAAGTGACGGTGCTGATGTCTGTTTTAAAAGGTAAACCATTTGAAGAGATGCTTGCTTTCATGCTGGAAAATTTCCAAAAAATTACACTAACACCATTTGACTTTTCGCATAGCTATAGGTATAATGAACTATGCGATAAATTCAAAAATCAATCAATTAATATTCAGAAGAATTGGAAAAAAACCATTGATACATTTCTTGAACAGAACCAGCCTGATGAGGTGCTTTTGATCACTGGTTCGTTATATTTCGTTTCACAAGTAAGGACATACATCCTCCATCAAAAATAGGGAGAAGGGAAAGCTTCATGTCAAAAAATAAACAGCTCGCTATTTGGCTTGTTTGGTTGGTCGTTTTTCCAACCACTATTTTTTATGTATATCAGTTATTTGAGCCGTCCTATTCAGGTGAGTGGGCTGATTTGATTTCATTTGCCCTCATCATGTGTGCAGTCGCTTATTTCCCGATTCAAGTTGGCACCATTTCAATTTTTGTTGCTAATGGGATCAGTTTTGCCGCTTTTCTTTATTTTGGACTCTTTGCAGAGATTATACTGACTCAGCTTTCGTTGCTAGCCATCATTTATCGAGTCAGGGTCACGAAAGAGGATACATATCGAATCGCACTGAATTCCTTGATGATGTTGACAAGCTCCATTGCTTCCGCAGCTGTTTATTATTGGCTCGGTGGTGAGCATGGTGTGTTATCATTGGGCACAGCCACCCAAAGTTCGGCACTAATGGGGTATATCGTAACCGGTTTGATCGTGAGCCAATTACTGTTGTACACGGTCAATTTATTGATGAGCGACAAAAGCCGTCATGTGAAAATCGGAAAAACATTCGTCGCAGATGCGTTTCTGACGTTACTCGTTTTCCCATTGGGACTCGTTTTATACTTATTGTATATTGACCTAAAAATTGCAGCGATCTATTTTGTCGGGATTCCGTTTATTTTACTATCCATATCCATCAGTCTGTATTATAACGGCAGACGGATCAATAAATATTTGAAACAAACAAGTGATATCGGGCAAGAACTGTCAAAAACGCTAAACGTGAAAAGTGTATTGGATACGTTTGTCGAAAGGGTCTATCAATTGATCCCTGCCAGCCATATTTATATTTATGATGTTTCTAACCAAAGTCAAACGATGACATTGATTCGACACGTAAAGGATCAACAGACAATCCGATCAGAAGAAGTCATTTCGGTCGGTTCTGGTTTAGCGGGTAAGATCTATCAGGCTGAACAGGCATTTTTATTTAATTCCAGGTCACAGATTGATGATTTTGCACAGCATCAATTGCCGGCTGATGTACAAAGTGTGTTGGCTGCTCCAATCTTCAGAAGCAATCGTGTGGTTGGCGTTTTGGTCATTGGGGATAGACGGACACGTGCTTATCAAGACTATCATTTGATGTTGGTCGAGATTCTTACCAACTTCTTGTCGATTGCCATAGAGAATGCGAGACATTATGAGCAAGAGAGAATGAAAAGCTTGCATGACCAACTGACAAACTTGTATAACTACCGATATTTGACAAATCATATCGAGCAATATGCGTTAGATCTGCAAGCAAAAGAAATTGATGAAAATTTATCAGTCATCATATTGGATCTTGATTCGTTCAAGTCGGTCAATGATACATATGGACATGAGGCAGGAAATGAAGTTTTGGTAGAACTGGCTCGTCGTCTTGAAGACTTTATCAGCGATCGAGGAATTGTGGCTCGTTATGGAGGAGAGGAATTTACGATTTTGGTGAAGGGGATGAACCACACTGAAATCATTGAATTAGCAGAGGAGATCCGTGAGTTGATTTCATCCACGCCATTTACCCTAATGAAACATATGGAAAATGGACAACCATTAAAAATTCCGATCACGGCGAGTATTGGTGTGGCAACTTATCCAGATCATTGTGAATCACCAAATGAGCTCATCAGGCAAGCGGATCGCGCGATGTATGTTGGGGCAAAACGAAGCGGAAAGAATAAGGTGGCATCCATCAGCTAGAAGGCAGGGGTGTTAAGCAGGTGTTGGGATATATCATTCGGTATGGGATGGCTATTTTTCTAACCTCCCTCTCCTATTATTTCGGTAGCCAGCTGGTTACTGACGGAATGTTTTTTTGGCAGGCGTTAGTCATTGGCTTTTTAGTCGTAACCATTGGAGCGGTAACCGAAAAATTCGGTGCACCCATTTGGCTTATCGTCCTCATGCCATTTCCGATCGGGATGGTTGCTTTATACGTATTCCTGGCAGAAACGATGTCGGTGTGGTTTTTGACTTATTTAGTGACCCTGATGATTTATACGTTTATCCATATCATTGCAAGTTATTTTTTCCGCTTTCATTCTTTGATTCCAGCTTGGAAACTTTCTGGTGAGAAGGAATCTAATGAAAAGGAAGCAACACAAATTTGATGATTATTAGAAGAGGCTGGGACGAAACTATTTTTACTTAGTAGAAATCGAATAATAGTGCATCATCACACGCTACGGAAATATACTTCGCTTTTACCCATAGGGCATAAGGCGACATCTGCGAT
>CALGNY010000239.1 GCA_937958375.1 uncultured Bacillaceae bacterium | reverse complement strand
CCTGATTTCAATTGTTAATCGTGGTTCATGAGTTGCTTATACAGCTGATGACCAAACACAGCTGCCCCGGCAATCAGCACCGATTGGATCGCTGAATCAAAGGTCAGTCCCAACATGACACCGGTTAATAGGAAACTCAATCCTAGCAAGGTGATCGGGATGAAACGTGTTGGAAGATTCGTAGAAATTTTCAAGATCCGGCCGATAATCATCAAAACCGGTATTAAAATATACGCTTCCTCCATAATGAAATCCAATATAGCCATCATCATTCCCCCTTTACTGATGAAGGACGTCAACGAACGATTCGAAACCAGCCCCCTTTAATTCTTGAATTCGCTTTTCGGCATTCTCTCTGTCATGGAAAGATCCAGCTACGACACGGTAAAACGTAGCTCCATTTACTGTTTCATTGGTTTGGTTTCTCTTTGGCGCTTGTCCATAATCAACGTTTTCTTCTTCACAGATGGCTTGGATGACACATTCGTATAGCCCTTCTCGATAGTCCTTGTCTTTTAATTTATGCAGGTTCGGACCATCTAAGAAGTCATATTCGACAATGGTGACCCGTGCTTTTCCTGTTTCTCGATTCATATAATAGTAGTCACGGGTGTCACTCCCCGGGTACTTCCTCGTAAAGATCCGCCGAAATGGGTAACCCGCTTCCTCAATTTTTGTTTTCAATAGGGTTTCGAATGCTCCATCTGCGTAGATGCTGTGGATCAGCTCTGTTCCCGAACCACCGCCTGCATTAAAGTGGTGTGAGATTGCCCGATCATAATTAGATACGCTGTTGGCCCGCTGCTTGTTTGATATTGTCGTATCTCCATTTCGTGTCAAGGCACTACGAATGCCTAATTCATTCAACCGATCATTCACGTATTTGGCGGCTTCCAAGTTCCACGTTTTTTCGTGAATGTCTTTGTGAATCGAACCTGGATCACTCCCACCATGACCGGCATCCTGAATCCATGAGTTCATCTTCCTACCCCCTTTACTTTATTTATATGTCTTTTTTTGTCGGTGGTCCCGACACTTGTCTCTCTAATTACTAGAATCGAAAAATTGTATGATTTCGTGTGGGTCGAAAGTAAATAATTCTTCATAAAAAAAAGCCAGGCCACAACAGCCTGACTCGCTCACACTTCTTAATCATCATATTCGACGTCTAAAATTTCCCCTGTTTTTGCATCAATCTCAATTTCTACTTCCTCATCGTCTCCATCTTCAAATTCAATCTCATAAACATAACGTCCATCATCTTCATCTAGTTCGATTTCTTCTAATTTGCCTGGTCCAGAATATTCTCCGCGTGCAATTTCAAGTGCTCTTTCTTTACTGATGAATTCCACTTTCTTCTCTTGCTTTGCAGTTTTATTATTCTGTTTTTCCTTCACTTCTTTTTTCGGCTCAGCTTTTTGTTCCTTCACTTCTTTTTTCGGTGTCTCTTTTTGGGTTAAGTCCTTTTCAACTTTTGCTGTTTTTTCAGGTTGTTTTGTTTCTGTTTTTACTTTATTATCTTTCGTTTTTTCTGGTGTCAATGTTTGTTTCTGGTCATCACGAGCGTCATCTTTTTTGCTTTCCACCTGATTGTTTTTGTCTTCTCTGTCATCGTCGTCTTTCTTGCTGTCTTCACGATCATCTCGGTCGTCCCGGTCATCTCGGTCATCTCGGTCGTCATCGTCATCAAAATCTACTTTGAAAATTTCCCCTGTGTATGCATTCACATAAACGTTTGCGTCTTTACCTTTCTTGTTGTCTACTTCGACTTCAAAATAGAAATTCCCATTCTCATACTCTAATTCAATTTCTTCAATCTTCCCTTGGACCTGACTTAAGACGATATCTTCTAGTTCATCGGCACCGACAAGTCGGTTGGTATCGACTTCTTTGTCAGTATCCACTTCGGTCTCCACTCCATCTTTTCCATAATCTTTTTGCATTTGCGAATCACTGAATGCCGATACGCCAAATGCACCTCCTGCTGTAACCATCACCGCAACAGTACCCAATAATAATTTCTTCTTCACTCAAATTCCTCCTCTGTATTCTTGGTACACTCTTAATGTACTCCCACCAGATGAGAGAAAAAGGATAGAAAGATGAGAAAACGATTAGAAAACGGTAAATAATTGACTAGATCGTGATTCTGGCACGGTTTTGAGCCTGCGAATACGGTAGATTACATGATCAAACTACACTTGCGTTGATCCTTAACTTATTACATAAAGAATTTATACGAATAGACGCTTCTTGTTCGCGGAAAGACGTTCAATCTTTGGTGAAGCACGTTCGAACTTCGGCGGAACACGCTCAATCTCCGGCGAAATTCGTTCAACTTGCGGCGTAACCTGCTCAATCTCCG
>CALGNY010000238.1 GCA_937958375.1 uncultured Bacillaceae bacterium | reverse complement strand
CACGGTTATTTCATCAAACTTACGGCTTTGACTAAGTTTGAGCAAATAAATCACGTTTATTTCACCAAACTCATGGCCTGAGCTTAGTTCGAGCAAATTAATCTTGTTTATTTCATCAAACTTGTGATTTACCCGAAGTTTAATCAAATAAAAGTTCTCTTAACCCAGATAGGCTTCAAAGTTCATGTGAAGCCCTCACATCTCGACCGCTGAATTACTTTCATGAATCATCTAATTTAAACAAAAGCTGTTGCCGACTGAACAATTCAGTTGGCAACAGCTCTTTACCTACGTCAGGCTTTTATATTTTTTTTCGTACTTCTGAATATCTCCGGCTCCCATAAACAGCAAAACACTGTTTTTGTGTTCCGTAAGTTTTTCGATATCCTCTTCTGAAACGATTTGTGAACCTTCAATTTGTGCTTGTAGATCCTCTATCTGAAGGTTTCCATCAGCTTCGCGGGCAGATCCGAAAATATCACACAGATAAACATGGTCCGCGGTTGATAATGTCTCCCCGAATTCATTCAAAAATTGCTTCGTACGGGTAAAGGTGTGTGGCTGAAATACAGCAACCACTTCTTTGTTCGGATATTTTTTACGAGCCGAATCGATCGTCGCTTCGATTTCTTTCGGGTGATGTGCGTAATCGTCAATTAAAATCTGGTCGAAATTCCACTCGGTTTCGGTGAATCTTCTTTTGACTCCACCAAAATCTTTGATGACCTTGATTTGGTCGGCGGTGAAATTTTCGTAATGACAAAACGCGATGACACTAAGCGCATTCAATACGGCATGCGTTCCATATTGAGGGATCAGGAATGTGTCATAGTACGTGCTCCGTACATACACTTCAAATGATGTTCCCTCATCCGTCTCCTGGACATTTTGCGCTTGAAAATCATTGTCAGCCGACAATCCATAATACACCACAGGGACATTCGCGTGGATTTTTTGTAAATATTCATCGTCACCACAAGCGATGATTCCTTGTTTCACATTCAGCGCCATTGACTGAAACGCATCGAATACGTCTTCAATCCCTTCGAAATAATCCGGATGGTCGAAATCAATATTTGTCATGATCAAATAATCCGGTTCATACGCCAAAAAATGACGTCGGTATTCACAAGCTTCGAACGCAAAATAAGTACTGTCTTGATGGCCGAATCCCGTACCATCACCAATCAAGTAAGAAGTCGGTACATTCTGTTCCAATGTATGCGCAAGAAGACCGGTCGTCGATGTTTTGCCGTGTGCTCCTGTGACGCCAATACTGATATAATTTTTTAGCCACTCACCCAAAAAATCATGATAACGATAAATTGGTAGATTCAATTCCTGGGCTTTTTTGATTTCTTCATGGTCATCATTAAATGCGTTTCCGGCAATAATGATTTGGTCATTCGTTATATTTTCCTCTGAAAACGGATAAATTGGAATATTTCTTTCTTTTAACGCTTTTTCCGTAAAAATTTCATTTTCAATATCTGAACCTTGAACCGTCTTTCCAGTGTCATGGAGGATTTGTGCAAGAGCACTCATACCTGTACCCTTAATCCCGATAAAATGGTAAACAGACATCCATTCTTACCTCCGTTATGTGCTTTTCTATTCTAGTAATATGCAAAGGAGCGTATTTTTGCTTTTTCCATTATAGCAGAAAACGAAACATTATCCACTAATATGTTCCCGAAAATCGTACGTTTAAAGGATTTCATATCGGGAAATTTTTATGTGAAGCCCTTTTAAATAAAGGGCCCAAGAACACGAATCCACCTGAAAAAGGAGGCTTCAAAATGGAACACGCAAAAGCTTTGGCAATTAAAGGGATCATGACCCTTGCTGTTCTATTTATCGTTCTCGGGCTAATGTTCGGCATGTCGTTTGCTAACGTACTATTGATTACGGTTGTACTTGGGTTAGTTTCTTATTTCGCCGGAGATTTGTATATCCTCCCGAAAACAAACAATGTGACGGCAACACTCAGTGATCTGGGGATGGCATTTCTGGTCATCTGGTTACTCGGTGTCGCGGTAAGCAGTATCGGAGCTGGAACATTAGCTGGTGCAGCGGTAATTACTGCAGTCCTATTAGCAGTTGGCGAGTATTTCTTCCACGAATACTTGCTTAAGAATTATATCGGAGTTAATCGCAGATACACGTATTCTGCAGACCATTAATCGTTTCAGAAAAATACCGACCCAGTTGTGATCGATTGAATCATAACTGGGTCTTTTGATTTGATTTATTCATTCACCGGATAATTCACTTTTTTCAACCGTGGATTTGGATTGTATTTCCTGCCTTGTTTCGCTTCATGTTTTCCATCTAACATCACGTTATCGCCAGTAAAACCGATATTCACCTTCAGAAGGCTGCTTCCGATTCCATACATATCAACCGGAACGCCAAGATTTTCAAATCGCTGGATCTTTTCCTTTTTGAAGCCACCGCTCGCCATGATTCTCACATGTGTAAAACCTTCATCGTCTAATGCGGCACGCAACGCGAAAATCAACTCTGGATTCACGCCTCTTGGATCAAATGGTCCCATCAAATGTTGATTTCTGAAAAAATATTTATCGACCATGTTGCTGGATGTATCCAGTCTGACGGCTTTTAGTTCATCCCCAAAATGACGTGCGACACGCAGTGCATCGGTAATCACATCATTATTATAATCGACCAAAGCAACTAGGTCGTCATCCGGAAATGTTTCCCGGTAGGCTTCACAGGCTTTCACAATGTCACCTGAAAACATCTGGATCAAGGCATGTGGCATCGTGCCCATCCCTTTTTTGCCCCACCACTCATTCATGGCATGTGTCGCTTGAGCCGTTGAACCACCAATAAAAGCTGCATACCCATCACCAGGCTGCTGTGTAAAATGATCGTCGCGGTCGCCCATGAAAATGACTTCTTTTTTCTTTCCGGCAGAATTGGCAGCACTGACGACTTCGTATACATTCGTCGCAACCGAGGTTCTTCTGCCGAGAACGCCATCAATTAATCCTTCCAAAAATCCGAAGTCTTGGTATCTCCCTTTCACCGTCAAAACACTCTCATACGGCTCGATTTTATCTCCATCTTCCAGTGCATGGATCTCCAAGTCTTCTGGGTTTTTTGCAAAATTATGAAGTAATGCAATCGCTTCATCAACGCCACAAAGGACTGCATGCTTTTTCTGGAAATATTGCATGAGGACCTCGCTGCCGTTCATGTAACGATCCGCAATTTTTTGTGTTTTCAAAAAATAAACGGCGGAAAACCAGCCTTCACCAATCCGTTCATCAAATTTGAATGTTTCATTGGTCAAGCGTTCAATTTTCCCCTGTTGCTTCAAGTCAAATTCTTTCATCAGTTAGACTCCTTCACACGTGTTCATCAACATCGGTTGATCAATTAATCTCTATCATAACGGTAATTCACTATCATATCAACAACAAAAATTACGTGACTCATATCTGTCTACCCTTCTTTGTTTGAGGGCATTCAGATGAATCAAAATAAGGACAACGTGAAGATTGACATTGAAGCATAAGACGTTGGTTGTCCCCTTTAAATTTTTATTTAAAAAATGGCTCGCCAACGTTGGAATCGTCCGGTAGCACAAGAATCCCCTTTTCTTGACTAGCATTCGGAAGGTTCAACTCTCTCGCCGAACAAATCATTCCATGTGAATCGACACCGCGTAGCTCGGATGGAACGATCTTCATACCATCAGGCATAAAAGCCCCTGGCAATGCCACGACGACTTTTTGCCCGGCATCGACGTTCGGTGCGCCACAAACGATTTGATGTGTCTCTTGACCGACATTCACTTGGCAAACATTTAATTTTGTCGCATCCGGATGGGCTTCCATTTTCTCGACATGACCGACAACAAATTTGGGCTCAAGCTCCACATCGTCCAACGAATGCGTCAAGCCTTCTTTTTCGATGACTTGTCCGATTTGATCAACAAGCTCTTTCGTCGGCTGAATCGGTTGCTGATCCGGGATGTCCAACTGCTTGCTGGCATTGAAAATATTATAGCCAACGACTTCACCCGTCTCTTCGACCTTAATTTCAGTGACGTCTCCGACACGTTTTGAAGTCAATGGTGCATCCTTTTGATTCAACGTAATGATCAACACATCTCCGATACCTTGTTCGTTATATACAATTTGCATCATGTTCTACTCCTTATCTTGCTTTGGTTTCTTTTGTGCCAATATAAAAATAGGTTCTAATTTGCCGTCTTCATAAAGGAAAGGAAGTGACGTAATCGGAATTTGTCCTTCCGCGAAAAACTGCATCATCATCTGTGCGAGCACATCATAGCCCATCTCATTTTGGATATCGGCAAAAATCATGACATCCTGATGAGGGACGCCAACAGCCAATTCACCTGTCGTATTGGCGCGCATCTCTTCCAGTAGGGCTTCATTCAAAATCCGACTCGCATCATAACCGTCTTTTGAAGACAGAAAATAAAACGTATTTCCTGCCACTTCATCCTTTTTCATCTCCGTGGATAAACGTCTGACGTTAAAGAGTGCAATTTCTTTGACCCGGTTTTCATCCCAGTCTTCCTTTTTCAACATGTTCGCATCAATTAGTTTATATGATTTTCCTAAATCAAGCGCATAGTAGATTCTCGTTTCAGCTGTATGATCGGTATAGATCAGTTTTTCACCCGCATTCGATTCTTTCGGAAAAGAACCCGAACGAATGACGGGGTAAATATTTTTCTCTTTCCCTTCAAGCTTCTGCTCTTCGTTCATGATCCGTAGGGCTTCACGAATATGCGTCTCAATCTCATCCAACGCTTTTTCTTTCCGATTTTCCCATTTTGAAATCAAACCAGGCAGTGAAATCGTCACGCCTTGTTTCGAATCTTTCCATTCAATCCGGAATGTATCTTTATCACGATCAAAATGTGTGTTCCAATGATCTTCAGAGAATCGCTCTCTCAGTTTTCGCTTCATTTGGATACTTGTCATACTCATTGGGTTGTGACCTCCTTTGGTGATGCTTCGAACCTGCACCTATGTCTATGGTAAAGGAAAACAAGCAATTTATAAAATCAATTGACATTCAGTTTTAGGTCACCTGTTTTAATATAGCCTTTTTTGCGCATCCATTCAAACATCAACAAGCTCATCACAGCAGGTACGATGAGATAGAAAACGAGAATAATCACATAAATATCGGTATGAAAACCCATTGTCTGCAAGGTCATAATCGGTCCGACCATCCCGCTTGTCCCCATCCCGGCACCATAGGCGTTATTTTCTAGCTGTAACCAAACGGTGGAAATGGGTCCAAGGATCAACCCGGTCAACGTCGGTGGAATCAACACGATCGGTTTTCTGACAATATTGCCGATTTGGAGCATGGAGGTGCCAAGACCCTGTGAGACCAAACCGCCAATCCCGTTCTCCCGGTAGCTCCCAACAGCAAATCCAACCATTTGCGCCACACATCCAATCGTAGCAGCCCCGGCTGCCAAACCTTCCAAATCGAGCATAATCGCAATCGCGACACTAGAAATCGGGGCAGTCAATGCAAGTCCCATCAATGCCGCGATAATTGCTCCCATCAAAAACGGTTGAAGATCGGTCGCCCAAATGATGATTTCACCAAATCCGGTCAGTGCTGATGAAATATAAGGCCCAACAAATGACCCGGTCAAAAACCCGATGAGAATCGTGAAGAATGGCGTCACAACAATATCGATTTTCGTTGTCCCACTGATCAATTTTCCAAGTTCAATCGCGAGTAACGCCGCGATGAAACTACCTGCAGGTCCACCTTCAAATGCTCCATACGCACCGGCAAATAAAGCGCTATACAAAACTAATGGAGGTGCCTTTAAGCCGTGTGCGATCGCGACACCGATTGCTCCACCATAGACGATCGGCTGCATCGCAAATTCCCCGATTTCTGAAAAGAAAGCAGGAACGCCAGGTATTTCATCGCCCAGTGTTTTGAAAATGACTCCGATAATCAATGATGCGAACAACCCAGATGCCATAAAGCTTAACGCTTTGATTCCATAAGCCTGAAAAGAAATCTCAATACCCTTTTTCTTCAAATATGATTTCACACTCGTTTACCCCCAATAATCGACTACTGCTTTTCTTGAATGGAACGGATCATTTCAATCATTAACTCGGACTCTTCTGTCAAGTGATCCACATCCGTGAGCGTCGTCATTTTGATGCCACCAATTCCAACAGATAGCTCGTATGTTTCTTCCTCTCGATCTTGAATCAAAATATATGAAAAGGCATCCTCTGTTTCGATCGTACTTAAGTAGACTTCATCGTCTTCAGGTAAATTATTGTATAAATACTTACTGTTCGGCTCTTCAAATTCATTGATGAATAACACATACGGCTGATCGCCGTCACTGAAAACTACATTCGTTTGGTCTTCCTCGGAAATTTCTAAGGAGTCAGGCAAATAAATCTGAAAAGCATTCAATTCATGATTCGGTTCTCTCGTCTCTTCGGCTAATACGGCTTCCCTAACCTTCCGATCCGCATCTTCAAACGCTTCTTCTTCTGATGGCGAACAAGCGTGAAGGCCGATACTCAAAACAACAACCATCCATAAGATTTTATTTTTTAACACGTTTTAATCCTCCGTAAAAAGAAGTATGTAAGTTGACATCTTGTTTCAAACCATCCAATATTAAAGTAAAGAGAATGGGAGGAAATTCATATGACATTATCTATTTATTTAGCTGGCCAAATCCACGACGATTGGCGCGAGCAACTGAAAAACAAAGCAATCGAGAAAAATCTACCAATCAATTTTACAGGTCCTCAAGAAGAACATGACCTGTCCGATGATATCGGGGAAAATATTCTCGGAAAACAACCGAACCAATTTACGCGTGACGATGCCGCTTCTGGTGTCAACAACTTCAGAACAGAAATCATGCTTCGTAAAGCAGATGCTGTCATCGCATTATTCGGTGACTCCTACAAACAATGGAATACCGCAATGGATGCCGGTATTGCGATCGGACTGAACAAACCGCTCATCATCGTTCGTCCTGAAAATTTGATCCACCCATTAAAAGAACTATCCAACAAAGCGAACGTCACTGTCGAAACCATCGACCAAGCACTTGAAGTACTCGAATATTATTTCAAATAAGGCATGATTGAAAGAGAGATGTATCGACATCTCTCTTATTTTTTTGGCTTGGTTCAATTCATTGGTCTGTCAGTGCGTTGAGAGTCGGTTTTTGACCGCTCAACGCACTGAAACTCACAAATCATGCACCTAGTTTACCCATTCTGACGG
>CALGNY010000237.1 GCA_937958375.1 uncultured Bacillaceae bacterium | reverse complement strand
TAATTGCACGGCTAGAACAAATAATTGCGCGGCAAAAGCAAATAAATGCACGGCTAGACGAATTTATTGCACGGCTCCACCGTATTGCGCTCATTTCATTCAAGAAAAAAACCTCCCCACTCACCTGGGAGGCATCTCTCACTACACCAATTGTTCAATCCACTTAAACTCCAACTCATTGAATTTTTCCATGATCCGATCACGATCAGGCTGAAATACAGCGTCATTCAAATCACAAAATACGTCTGTTTCACAATTGATTTCAGCCAATTGACGTGACAGGTGTACCATTTCCAAATCCGTTTCGAATTTTGTCCGTTGTGCTTTCGTGAGCGAATCCAAATTGGCTAAAATGGCATCCAACGAACCGTGTTTTTGCAGCAGCTTCAACCCGGTTTTTTCGCCAATGCCGCGAACGCCCGGATAGTTATCACTTGAATCGCCCATCATCGCCTTCAATTCGATCATTTGCAGCGGTTGAATTCCATGTTCCTCAAAAAATCGATCCGTATGATAAATATCATAATTACCGAATCCTTTTTTCATCAAGACGACTTGCACCCGCTCATCCAACAGTTGCAAAATATCTTTATCTCCGGTCAAAATCAGCACTTCCGAATCATCCTGATAAGCTCTTGCAAGTGTTCCGATACAGTCATCCGCTTCAAAGCCTTTGATGCCTATATTCGGAATATCCATGGCTTCGGTCACTTCTTTGACGAGATCGAATTGCGGGATCAATTCCTCAGGTGGAGCCGACCGGTTCGCTTTGTATCCATCATACAAGTCATTTCGGAACGTATGCGCCCCCATATCCCAACAGCAAATCACATGTGTCGGCTGAAAATGGTTCGTCGCCGTCAGCAAGTGCTTCACAAAGCCATGAACCGCATTTGTCGGCACACCTTTTGAATTGACCATAAAATAACCAGACATCGCGGTTGCATAGAATGCACGGAACAACAATGCCATCCCATCAACAAGCAAAACTTTTTTCTCCATATTCCTACCCTTTCTATTTTTGTTCGACTTCACGAAATTTCTCGATGAACGCATCTGGTTCATCCTTGATCTGCAACGTCGTAACCCCTTTGGTCGTATGCAAGTAAAAGAATCCATATTCTTCTGACAGCATCCGATAAGACAAATCAAACACTTTATGAATCTCGAATTCTTGCTCATCCGTTACGATTTTATCTTCGTATAAATAGACATAACAAAGATCCTCGATTGATTTTTGTTCCAATTGGAAGGGATCGATTTCTCTTCTGAATTTGACATAGGGGTGTTTCTCTAAAACCATAACGGCTCCTCTCGACTTCCAAAAATATATCCCTAGTATATCATGAGGTGCTGAAAAAATCCGTCCTGTCGTTTGACGGAAAAAGCCCTTCCTCAACTACTCCATTTTCTTATATTATGTTAGAATAGTCATTACTTTCAAACCACATTTCGAACATAGATGGAGATGTCTAGAGCCTTGTTGAAAATACTGTCGCACCTAATCCCGTACCGATTACATATGATCATTGCTTGGTCCCTCATGCTCATCGAACTGGCCGTCGAATTGATGCTCCCATTTTTCCTTGCAAAAATGATCGATGAGGGAATCGTTCCCCAAGAGATGGACACCGTTGTCACATGGGGTGTACTCATGCTTGGCTTAGCCGCATTGTCGTTTGTCGCTGGTATTTTGAATTCATTTTATTCATCACACGTTACCTTTCGCTTCGGTTATGACATACGGCAACGGCTTTTTGAAAAAGTCCAATCCTTTTCTTTTAAAAATCTACATCATTTCCCGACTTCGGGCTTAATCACCCGTTTTACGAATGATGTCCGAATGATCCAAAACGGGATCTTCATGGGACTTCGCATCATGTTGCGCGCCCCACTGCTCGTGATCGGCGGGGTCGTCATGGCATTTCTGATGAACTGGCGAATCTCTCTTGTCTTTTTAGTTTCCGTGCCATTACTGGTATGCCTAATCTTATTGATAATCAAAAAGGCAAGTCCGATGTTCACTAAAGTGCAAGAACGTCTGGATCAAGTCAATCGCGTCATGCAAGAGAATTTGGCTGGCATTCGCTTGATCAAAGCGTTTCTTCGTAAAAAACATGAACAAAACCGCTTCACAGGAGCGAATACCGAGCTCATGAACAAAACGAAAACAGCACTGCGACTCATCGAAACTTCCATGCCTGTGCTGCTGTTTGGGATGAACATGAGCCTTTTGGTCATTATTTGGTATGGATCAGTTGGAGTCCAGGCTGATCAAGCCCAGGTCGGGGAAGTCGTTGCGATTGTGAACTATGCGCTTCGCGTGTCGATGGCGATTACGATGTTTGGCTTTTTGACACTTGCCTTTGCGCGGGCAAAAGCCTCAGCTGAGCGTCTACAAACCGTCTTGGATGAAGAAATCGATTTATTAGAAAAAGATAATATTTCCGAAGACCGAATCGTACAAGATGGAAAAATTGAATTCTCGCATGTCGATTTTTCCTATCCTGAAACAAAGACGACCGTGTTGGAGGATCTCAGTTTTACCATCAAACCGAAAGAGCGGATTGCCATCATCGGTGCCACAGGGTCCGGAAAATCCACATTATTTCAGTTGATTCCTCGACTGTACGATCCGACGAGCGGGCAAATTAAAATCGATGGAACCGACGTTTCCGATTATTCATTGGACAATTTACGGACAGCTATCGGCTTCGTACCTCAAGCCCCGCTGTTGTTTACCGGAAGTATTTTCGAAAATATTCGCTGGGGAAAAAATGATGCGACTATGGATGAAATCGTCCAGGCCGCTAAAGACGCGCAAATTCATGAAACGATTACCGAACTGCCGGCAGGCTATGATACTAAAATTGGCCAAAAAGGAGTCAACTTGTCCGGTGGGCAAAAACAACGGATTTCGATCGCACGGGCACTCATCCGCCAACCGAAGATATTGTTGCTTGATGACAGTACGAGTGCCCTTGATTTAAAAACTGAATCAAAACTCCTCCAAGCGATTCGGACGTATGAATGTACAACGATGATCGTCACCCAAAAAATCGAAACGGCCAAAAGCTGTGACCGTGTGCTGTTAATGGACGATGGGCGTATGTTGGCTGAAGGATCGCACGAAGAATTGCTTCAGACGTCTGACCTTTATCAAAAAATTGTAGAGTCGCAAGCTGGAAATGAGGATATTCATGAGTCTTAAACAACTGGTTGAACCATTTCAGTATAAAAAAATTGATCTATCCGAAGCCGAGCAAGTCACCGATGAACGCGCCAAGCCACGCGTCCGTAACTGGAAAGCCACGGTCAAACGGATTTTCAGTTACTTGATGGCTGAGAAATGGATGCTTTTATTCGTCGCCATCATGGTCGCATTAAGCTCTGGGCTGTCGATTCTCGGTCCTTACATGATCGGTGTTGCCGTCGACGAATACATTGCTTTGGAACAATTGGATGGACTGGGCCGAATGCTCTTTTTGTTGTTCCTCGTTTATCTTGGCTATTCCATCGCAATGTTTTGCCAAAACTTTTTCATGATCGGAATCGCACAGAATACGGTCTACCGACTTCGTTCTCACCTATTCGAAAAACTGCATGTATTGCCGATTCCGTTTTTTGACAAACGGCAGCACGGTGAGATCATGAGCCGGATTACGAATGATATCGATAATGTCAGTAACACGTTAAATCAATCCGTGATCCAGATTTTATCCAGTGTCCTGACATTGATCGGAACGGTGAGCGTGATGTTTTATCTGAGCCCCCTTCTTGCAGTCATCACCATGAGCATCATTCCGATTATGGTCTTCGGCATGAAATGGATTACGGGCCGGACAGGACCTTTATATAAAATTCAACAGCAACGGCTCGGTGATTTAAATGGGTATGTGGAAGAAACCATTTCCGGGCAGCGGATCGTCAAAACGTTCTCGCAGGAAGACCGTGTAACCGATGAATTCGAACAAAAAAACAAATCCGTCGCCCACGCAAGCTACTGGGCCGCGACCATCGCAGGCTTCATTCCGAAACTGATGAACATGCTCAATGCCCTAAGCTTTGCGTTGATCGGATTCATCGGTGGTGTGTTTGTGTTAAATGACATGATCACTGTAGGAACCATCGTCATTTTCACCGAGTTGGCACGACAATTCACCCGACCGCTAAACGAACTGTCCAACCAATTCAACCAACTTCTTGCAGCCGTTGCGGGTGCTGAGCGTGTTTTTGACATCATTGATGAAGACAGTGAAGAACTCGATGAAGCGAACGCCGAAACGATTGGTGAGCCTGTTGGCACGGTTGAATTTCAAGATGTGACGTTTTCTTATGAAGTGGATGAACCGATTTTAAAAGGGATCAGCTTCAAAGCAGAACCCGGTAGTACGACAGCATTCGTCGGACATACCGGAGCAGGAAAAACGACGATCATCAATCTCATCGCCCGCTTCTACAATTACGACGATGGGAAAATTCTCTTGGACGGTAAAGATATCAAGCAGATCACCCGCAATAGCTTACGCAAATCGATGGCTTTTGTTTTGCAGGATGCATTTTTATTTGAATCCACCGTCAGAGAGAATATCCGATATGGAAAATTGACAGCTACCGATGAAGAAGTTGTTGAAGCTGCCAAGAATGCAAATGCCCATGAGTTTATCATGAGGTTACCCGAACAATATGACACCGTGCTGGATGCAGAAGGTCTCAGCATCAGCCAAGGACAAAAACAACTGCTCACCATTGCCCGTGCGTTGTTGGCAGACCCGAAAATTCTGATCCTCGATGAAGCGACAAGCAGCATCGATACGGTGACTGAAGTCAAAATCCAAGAAGCGTTGAAACGATTGATGGAAGGCCGGACGAGTTTCGTCATCGCCCACCGACTGAACACCATTCAATCTGCCGACCAGATCATTTTACTTGAACACGGAAAAATAATCGAAAAAGGAAGCCATGAGGAATTGGTTGATCAAAACGGCCGTTATGCAGATTTATATCGGACGAAATTAGAGGAATAATGCAGTGAGCCCCCGACTTCTATTTTACTTTGAAGTCGGGGGTTCACTAGTTGAAATTATAAAAAATACTCTTCCGATGTCTCTTCAATGGCTTCAATCCGCTCGATCCATTCCTCGTTCATGAATTCTTTCATCTCATCCAAATCAACCTCGATCTCTGGCATTCCGGCCACACCAGACGTCACCTCATATTTATCAAATTTTACGACAAGATTTTTATTCCTTATGAAAACATTCGAGAAATCATATTCGTCTTGACTCAGCCATTTTTGAAGTTCATCTTCCAAGATATAGTCTGCGTAATACTCCGACTCACGCAGCCCTTCCTCCACTAATTCAAAAAATCGTTCTTGTGCAGCAAATGGATGGTCAAACAAATCACTCTGGTCAACAAATTCTTCCGCCTTCAGATCAACCAAATAAACATACGATTTTTGATCAAAATTCGCTCCACCCGTGTATGTTTCCTCTGACTGTACGACCGAAAATAAGTCTTCCCCGCTTTGATATAGGTCGGTCGTCAAATAAAACACACCCGGATGCGATTCGGAAACTCGGCCGTTATGCTCGATTAACGCAATGAAATGTTCGACACGTTGCTCCGCATCTTCCTCGAAAAAATTATCTATCTCCTCGATCCCGAACATCGGGATATTTACGACAATTTGATACGAGGTATGATCCTGTGTCCATCGCTTTAACTGAATCCCTTCAAATTCTGTTTCGATCAATTCCTCTTCTTGGTTATTCTCAGCAGCTACTCGCATAGCTTCCTCTTCATGATTTTCACCGTTTTGGTTCCAGCCCATCAAGTACGCAAAAGCCATGCTAATGATTAAGGCGATAATGAAATATTGCACCGTAGACTTACCCATAATCTCACCCTCATTTATCATTTTCTCTTAGTAAGCCCTGTGAGACATGAGATTATGCATTTGTGGTCAAGCGAAAAATGATGAGGATTGTTGGGTAGGAGATGCCATAAAAATGAGAAGCTAAGTAAACAATAAAAAAAGACAGTGACCCAAAAGCCACTGCCTGTCTTCTTTTCACTTATAGTTCAGAGTCACCTTCAGAATCAGTATCTCCTTCAGCGTCTCCACCTACGTCTGAGCCAGAATCGTCAGATCCCATGTCAGAGTCACCTTCAGATCCAGTGTCTCCGCCAGCTGGGTCATCAGAACCGCCCATATCGGAGCCTGAGTCAGATCCTGTGGAACCGGAATCTTCAGAGCCTGCAGGTTCTTCTGTTTCAGTTCCTCCGTCTTCAGGTGTCGCTGGCTCTTCTTCACCGTCACCTCCACCACAAGCTGCTAGGATAAGCATCATTGCGAAAAATGATGACATGAATAGTTTTTTCATGATTCATAACACTCCTTTAAAGATTTTTATTCTTGGTGTTTCGTCGTGCTAATACACCATTAACCTTTTTGCAGCGTAAATAAACCGATGTTATCAAATTGTAAAGTTAAAGCGATGTTTTCCTACAAAAGACCTGTTTTGGATACAAAATGATTACCACAGTGAAGCTAGTATTACGACCATAGTCCTTTTTAATGTTACAACCCATTTACGTGGAATAAAATCCGATAAAATTCACTCAAGATTTGTCTTTTATCGTTCTTCATAGACGAGCACACACGAATATTGATAAAATAAAAGCACTAACCAACAAAAGAGGTTTTTCTATGTCCGATCGTTTTAAAAAAGCTCAATTTGCTTCCATCTTAGGGATGGTCGCAAATTTAATTCTTTCCATTATCAAAGGGATTGGTGGAATTATTGGGGATAGTAGAGCCTTAATCGCTGACGCCCTCCACTCCGCTTCGGATGTCATCAGCTCAATTGCCGTTCTCGTCGGCATTCGAGCCGCCCAGAAGCCTCCCGATAGCGAACATCCTTATGGACACGGGAAAGCAGAAAATATCGCAACGCTGATCGTGTCTATGCTCCTGATCTTTGTCGGTTTTGAGATTCTCGTCGATTCAATCTCAGCCATTTGGTCCGAAAACGAATCGACCACAAGCCCAATTGCATTATATATCGTTATTTTCTCGATCCTTGTCAAAGAGGCATTATTCCAATATAAAAACCGTTTAGGCAAAAAAATCAACAGCCCAGCCATTATCGCAGACGCATGGCATCATCGCTCCGATGCGATTTCATCCGTCATAGCACTTGCCGGTATTGGACTGTCGATCTTAGGTTCAAACTATGACATCCCTTTCCTGCAATATTTCGATCCGATTGCTGGTGGAATCATCGCTGGAATCATCATGTGGATGGGATTCAGTTTAGGAAAAGAAGCGGTACGGGTCTCCTTGGAATTCGTTTTGGACGATGAAGAGACAAAAGGATTTTATGAGACAACCAGACAAGTTGATGGTGTGAAACGAATCGATTCATTGAATGCGAGATCCCACGGCTCCTATGTTATAATCGATGTAAAAATCAGCGTAGATCCGCATATGACAGTTGATGAAGGACATGACATTGCCACCAACGTCAAAAGAGACCTTATGCATTACTATGAAGAAGTCCATGACGTCAATGTTCACGTCAACCCGTATCATGAACTCGAAGAAGATTAAATTTTTGAGCGAAAGGAGCCAAACGCATGAAAAAAGTCTACTCTACCAAGAATGCGCCTGAGGCAATCGGTCCGTATTCACAAGCGGTTGAAGTCGGTGATCTCATTTTCATATCTGGACAAATTCCGCTTGACCCAGACACAATGGAAATCGTTAGTGACAACGTCGAAGAACAAACCCATCAAGTGATGAAAAATCTAGAGGCCATTTTGAAAGAAGCCGGCCTTGACTTCACGCATGTAGCCAAAATGACCATACTTCTCGATTCTATGGAAAATTTCGCGAAGGTTAATGAGATTTATGCGAGCTATTTGCAAGAACCTTTTCCAGCCAGAGCCGCCTTTGAAGTGAGCCGATTACCGAAAGATGTCAAAGTAGAAATTGAAGCGATTGCAAGTCAATCCAATTAAAATGCGATACTGGGGCATATCTCTATCAAAATCAATATTTTCATTACTTATGTCCCGGTACCTTTTTCTCAAAAATCACTTCCTAATTGATAATCCGTAACAAATCATACCCACTACCACCTCTTACCAAGTGCTCTCCAGGCCTTGCCACACGACATTTCAAGCCTTGGACGATCGTCTAATATTACCCGTTTTACTTTAAATAAAAAATATTTATTAATAATCATTTTAATTTACAAATTGGACTAAATCCGTTATGATAAGATTATAAAATTCTTAAGGGGGATTTTTTAAATGTCTGAGAACAAAAAACGTTTAACGACGTCTAGCGGTGCTCCTGTAGGGGACAACCAAAACTCTATTACTGCTGGAAATCGTGGACCTGTCTTACTACAAGACGTACATTTGTTAGAAAAACTTGCTCACTTTGACCGTGAACGTATTCCTGAGCGTGTCGTTCATGCGAAAGGTGCTGGGGCTTATGGTTATTTTGAAGTAACCAATCCTGAGATTGCTAAATATACGAAAGCTGATTTCCTAAATGAAAAAGGTAAACGCACACCAATGTTTATCCGTTTTTCTACTGTTGCAGGTGAATTAGGATCAGCAGATACAGTGCGTGACCCACGTGGTTTTGCAGTGAAGTTCTATACACAAGAAGGTAACTACGACCTAGTCGGTAACAACACACCTATCTTCTTCATACGTGATGCAATCAAATTCCCAGATTTCATCCATACACAAAAACGTAACCCGCAAACAAACTTGAAAGATAAAGATGCTGTGTGGGATTTCTGGTCAAACTCTCCAGAATCCATGCACCAAATCACTTATCTTCATGGTGACCGTGGAATTCCGGCAACATACCGTCACATGAACGGATACGGAAGCCATACGTACAAATGGGTAAACGCTGAAGGAGAAGCGTTCTGGGTTAAATATCACTTCATCAGTGACCAAGGCGTTAAAGGTCTAGATGTTGATGTAGCAGACGAGCTTGCTGGTACAAACCCTGACTACCATACAGAAGATTTGTTCAACGCAATCGAAGCTGGGGACTATCCATCTTGGACACTGTATGTACAGATCATTCCATTTGAAGATTACAAAACTTACAAATGGGATCTATTCGATGTAACGAAAACAGTTAGCCAAAAAGATTACCCTCGTATTGAAGTAGGTAAAATGGTGCTTAACCGCAACCCACAAAACTACTTTGCTGAGGTTGAACAAGCTGCACTTTCTCCAGCTCACTTTGTACCTGGAATCGAAGCATCACCAGACAAAATGCTTCAAGGACGCTTGTTCTCATACTCTGATACACAGCGTTACCGCTTAGGTGTGAACCATGAGCAGCTTCCAGTAAACCGTCCAATTGTTGAAACACACAATTACCAGCGCGGTGGATTCATGCAAAGTGGTCAACAGACAAGCCCAGTCAACTATGAGCCAAACAGCTATAGCACTGAGCCAAAAGAAGATAATGCTACCAAACTGAATCCGTTCGTTGTTGAAGGACATGCAGATAGCGTTCCTTACGACTCCGAGGATCACTACACTCAACCAGGTGACCTATATCGCTTGATGAGTCAAGATGAAAAAGATCGTTTGGTCAGAAACTTCGTCGATCACATGAAACCAGTAACGAAAGACGAAATCAAACTTCGCCAAATCGGTCACTTCTACAGAGCTGACGCTGACCTAGGTACTCGTATTGCTGAAGGTCTAGGCCTTGAAGTTCCTGAAGAAGTTAAGAAAGAAGTTACTGAATAAAAAACTCCAAATCCACTCTCTAAAAACCCAGCTGAGCGAATCAGCTGGGTTTTTTATATAGGGATGAAACTTAGGATGCTTTTCCCACTTACCTGTCTGGGTTCTCACTGCGTTGAGATTGATTTTTTACCGTCTAAACACAGTGAGAGAGCTTGTCAATGCGTTGAGATCACTTTTTCACCATCTCAACGCAGTGAGAAAAGCCCACCTTGTTAAATAATTAACACGCAACGTCTCTGAACGAATCCAGAAACGTTGCGTGTCCTACTTTTAATAACCACTATATGAATCGTTATGGAACTTGCCGCTTGCTTGGTATAAATATTTTTCTGGTACCGCTTCTTCAATATGCGGGAACAGCTCACGTTCTTCCAAACGAATATGCTCATCGAGTAGATGGCCGAGGATATGCATCTGATCATGGTCCGCTTCTTGACTACTCCGGATGGCCGCAATCATTGAACGAATCTCCGCATGCTGGTACAACACTTTTTTCACCAAGTCCATATCTGGCTCTTTTTCGAAACGTAGGTACAGTGGAATCAATATTTCTTCTTCATCACGGAAATGCTCGTTTCCGTCTTTTTCCCAAAAGTCAACCAAATCTCGAAACACAACTTTATACGTCTTCTCTCCTTTATCCGTCCCTATTTCTTTCAAATCCTTTGAAACCACCAGTGCGTGATGGTGGTGATGCGATAATGGAAATAGACCTTCATGGCGTTTCATAAACAAACCTCCTCATCGTTTATTTTCCCGAATTGTTCGGCAATTGTGTTATACTGACAGAAAACTCATCTGTATAGAATATCTACCCCCAATCTAGCAAACAATTTCCCAGAAAGGAAGGAATTTAATGAGCCAAACAAAAGCGTTGCAGCACGTCATGTTTCAGGAAATTGAATTAGCTATTCGCACGACCCAGAATTTATTATTAAAAATCAAAGAAAATGACTGGGATTACCGGCCGACGGATAACATGCGCACGTTAAAAGAACTTGCCATTCATCTCGTTTCCATTCCGGCGACTGATTTGGCGATTTTAAAAGAGGAACCGATTGAAAAAGTACAAGAAATCGAGGATCACTACCGTCAATTACAAACAGCGACGGACATGGGTGTCGTTTTTGAAGAAGGCTACCACGCTCTTCGCGAATATATGGAAAGTTTGTCTGAGGAAGAATTTTTCACATTGAAAACAAAAGCCTTTTACATGGAAGATGGCCATACGCAAGCGGAGTGGCTTTCTGAAATTCAATCGCATGTATTCCACCATCGCGGACAATTCTATAATTATTTAAAACAACTAGAATATGATGTCACGATGGCTGATTTATACGCTTAATCCAAAAAAAGAGCAAATCACTAACCAAGTGATTTGCTCTTTAATTTTACCAATATTTAAATCCGCTTGAGCCTGGTGGTGAATTGTTGATCAGATCCATGATCGGCAAAGTGTAAGCGATGAAAATCAACGCAAACACGATTCCTACCCACAATTTCCAATTTTCAAGCCAGCCAGGTGTTTTCTGACTCGGATTCAACTCTGCTGCAATCGGGAACTCTTCCTGCCCTTTCGGTGCGAAGAATGCCAGATTGATTAATACGATGGCATAAAGGATAAGGGAAATCATCAGTAAGGTTCCGCCGACAGCATGGGCCATTTCATAAGCTCCCCAGGATGAAGCAACTTCATGACCGCCATAGCTTGTCACTTGCGTACGACGTGGGTTTCCGCTTAACCCAGAAATATGCATAGCACTGGACATGATTCCCATTCCCACTGCCCATAAAACGACTTGGTAGATTCCTAGTTTATTCATCATTTTCGTCAATTTTCTACCTTTTAAATGTGGGAGTAACCAATAACTGATCCCGAAGAACGTAACGGCAACCGTACCACCTGCTGTGATATGGAAATGACCGGTGACCCAAACGGTATTATGAATCATTTGGTTCAATTGGTGACTGGCGTTAATGATCCCCCCGGCTCCAGCTGGAATAAAAATCAGCATTCCTAGAAAGGGTGCCAAGAAACGAACGTCGCCCCAAGGCAATTTCTTGAACCAACCGAATAATCCTTTTCCACCTTTTTGACGGCCTGCAATTTCAAACGTTGAAAACATAGCGAATGCGGTCATCAGAGAAGGCAGAATTACCGCAAATGTCAAAATGACTTGGAAAAACTTCCACCCTTCACCGATTCCAGATTCAAGCAACTGGTGGTGAAAACCAACTGGAATGGAGAAAAGGATAAATAACACAAACGCGAAACGAGCTAGCTGGTCACTGAATATCTTTCCACCAATGACTTTCGGTACGATGACATACCAAGCCATGTATGCAGGCAGTAACCAGAAGTAAACCAATGGGTGCCCGAAATACCAGAACAGTGTACGTGTCAGTGTCACATTGATCGTATCAATCCATCCGAATGACCATGGAAGGAATTGAAGAACGACCGCAGCGACAACCCCTAGTGTTGCGATTAACCATAAGATTAACGTCGCAACCGCCATATAGGAAAGTAATGGGCTTTTTTCGTCCGGATGTTCTTTTCTCCATAGACGATAACGGCTAATAATCGAGAATGATGCAAAATAAGTACCGATGATAATCAATGCTAGGCCGATATAAAAGATTGGATTGGCTTGCAGCGGTGCATAAAACGTGTATAAAACAGTCGCTTCATTGAACATGATCATAATGACAGCCAAAACCATACCAATCGTCATCAACCAAAATCCAATCCACCCTGCTTTACGTTGTTTATCAGTAAATGCACCAGATGTTCTGACGACACCGGCATGCATAAAACCGAAAATGAAAAACGTTGTGAACACAAGTGCCATCAGGACACCATGTGCAGTCAGGATTTGATAATAGTTAATGGAGGCCGGCAACGTAATCGTTTCACTTCGAACCAACGTCTGCAGCAAACCTAAAAACCCTGCGAATAAAATAGCCCCAAACGCAATATAAAGGTGTGCTAAGCTTAATTTGGCATCTTGGCGATTGATCTTCATTTAAATCACCTCCAAATTGGTGCTCATAAAGTGATGTCCAGTGCCACAATATTCATTACATAAAATTAAATAAGAGCCTTTTTCTTCGAATGTGTACGTCATGGTGTTTACATGACCAGGCGTGACCATCATATTCGCTGATGTTCCTGCAATTTCAAAGCCATGCACGACATCAATAGAAGTTGCTTTAATATGGACAGTCGCTCCTTGAGGTATTTCAATATCCCCTGGTGTAAACCCATAAGACTGTAAAATCATCACTAATTCATATTCATTTTCACCAATTTGCTTCAAGCCTGGTTCATCAAATGGAGCTGTTTCTGAAACTTTTTCCGGATCGATCAGCGTTTTGTCACTCGGTGCTCCGTGATGCGCATGGTCACCTGTTTGCGAAAAAGCTTGAACTCCGACAATCGTCAAAAATGAAACCAGTGTAATAATCCCAATAATCATCCAGATCTTTTCATACTTGTGCATGTGTAACATGTCTTAATTCCCCCTTATTCAATGGAATTAGCTAACTTGGTAAAGCACATAAACAGCCACCCACATCACAATGATGATGGCACCAACAGCAAGAGATGCGATGAAAGCCCCATTCAGTTTTCCTTCATCTTGCGGCTCCTCAACTGAAATATTCGATGTGCGAACACCAAGCTGATCGACATCAATGTAATCCTCCGTTTTTTTGTAACCAGACGGCTCTGTCGATCTCTCTTTCATTTTGGTACTCATCGGCTATGCCCTCCTTTTTGTCTTTATACTTTTATTTTAGAACGCAAAAAAACCGAAATTGTGATTTAAATCACAATTTCGGTTAATTAAATGGAGAAACTGTGGCTGTTACGTGACTAAATTGTGAAAACGGTTACATGAGGGAGATTTAGGGTGTCGTCAACGACATTTTAAGATTTTGGGAGCCCGAATGGCGGTGAGAATACCTTTCGGCGACATTTCACACTTTCTTAACCCCCAAATGGCTGTGAGAACACCACATCCTAAAGAACCCAAATGACGATGACTATTTAATGATTCCCCTTGATGAAGTCAAGCCAATTCCATCGACTTGGTAATCTCCAATGTTTTACAACGGAAAGGACACGGAGACTTACGATCGCTATGAGTAATAGAGCAATTTCTACCGTGGTATCGACCCAGCCTAATCCGACAACAACTGCTCCCAGAACAGCCCACATCGCATAAATTTCCTGATGTAGCACCATTGGCTTACGGCCGGCCAGAATATCCCGGATGATCCCACCACCACAACCGGTCAGAACCCCAGCAACAATGACAGCACTCAGTGGATACCCAGCTGCCAATGCCAATAATGCCCCTTGGACGGCGAACGACGCAAGGCCAATCGCATCAAAAAATGCACCCCACCGATTCCATGTTTGCAAATAGCGAAACGGAACGGCAAACATGACCGTTAATGTGACAAAGGCTAAGATAAATAATGTGTTTTGTTCCCATATATCTGAAATCGGCAATCCGACGAGCAAATTACGGAATGCACCACCGCCAAATGCGGTAACATAACCTAATAAGTAAACGCCGAAAATGTCGTATTTCTCTTCCATGGCCACGATTGCTCCACTAATCGCAAAAGCCATCGTACCGATCATATTCAAAATTTCCCACGTCATCCTGATCACCTTTTTGATTGAAGTCATATCAATTCTATAACAGGTGTCAGCTGATTGAAACAGTAATTGTTCAACTATTACATATTTAGCTTGTATCCCATAAACCTCGACGATTAATCCGGAGTTATATCATCGAATTCCAGACTAATTTTAGATAATTCCGGATAACTCAAAAGGAATTACAGACTAATTTGAAAAGATTCCGTACTAATTCTAAATAATTCCGTACATCTTTTTAAATTCCGCACTTATTCATATTCAATAAAAAAGCGAGCCGACCAGCTCGCTTTTTTAATCCAATATTCGGTTGTTTTCATCGACGTCTGCAATGTGATTGGCGTTTCGTGGTTCATTCATTGATACCGTACCACTTCCACCGCAAACTTTGCACGTATATTGCCACTCTTCATCGTCCATCAAAAGGCCATCTCCATCACAAGCTTTACACGTTATTTCGCGGGAATTCATGACTCGCCCTTCCTTCCAGATGGATTAAGGAGTAACTTAGGCCATCTTACTTTGTCGTTTTCTGACCCAGTTAATGACTCCTCCTTCTAATAGGATGTCCAAGTGACGTTCGGTCAATTCATGATACACGCGAATCGGTTCATCGCTTCCTTTTACATAGATATCAAACTCTCGGTTATTCCGAACTTTTTCACGCATATTTTCAAATTGTAAAATGTCGCCTTCCTTAAGCTTTTCATAGTCCTCTTCATTTTTGAAGGCAACCGGAAGGATTCCAAAGTTGATTAAGTTCTGTAAGTGAATGCGCGCAAAGTCTTTCACCAACGCTACCTGCAATCCTAAATATCGTGGTGCCAACGCAGCGTGTTCACGGCTGGAACCTTGACCATAGTTATATCCACCAACAACCGCGTGGCCGCCTTTGTCCTTGATTTCCATAGCACGATCATAATAAGATTCATCAACAATCTCAAAAGCAAATGTCGCAATTTGTTGTAAGTTACTGCGGTAAGGCAGGACTCTAGAACCACCTGCCAAAATCTCATCCGTTGAAATATTGTCGCCCATTTTCAATAAAATCGGAACCTCAAAATTGTCCTTCATTGGTTCTAAATCTGGAATCGAGCTAATATTCGGTCCTTTTTCCAATTCAACAGTATCTTCTTTCTTCTTAGACGGGGATTCCAACAGACCTTGCTCTTGCTTCAAGTTTTTATTCTCAGGCTCCTCCACTTTCGGATATGCCATATCCAATTTTCGTGGATCGGTAATTTTCCCCGTCAACGCTGAAGCAGCCGCTGTTTCAGGACTGACCAGATAAACACTGTCTTCTTTCGTTCCAGAACGACCCGGGAAGTTTCTCGGTGTTGTCCGTAAACTATTCTTTCCGGTCGCAGGCGCTTGACCCATACCGATACATCCGTTACATCCTGCTTGGTGTAGTCTGGCACCGGCAGCCAACAGACTGGCGATATGTCCATTATCAACAAGCTTGGTCAGCGTTTGTCTTGATGACGGGTTAATATCAAAGGAAATTCCTTCAGCGATTGATTTTCCACGTACAATCTCTGCAGCAATCGCAAAATCACGATATCCCGGATTTGCGGAAGACCCAATATACGACTGATAAATCGGTTCGCCTTCTACTTCCGTAACCGGAACGACATTCCCTGGACTGGATGGCAATGCGATCAACGGCTCTAATTCGGATAAATTAATCTCTTCATTGATATCGTAAGTTGCATCCTCATCTGCCCGAAGCTCTTGCCATTCATCTTCACGACCTTGTGTTTTCATGTATCGTCTTACTTCATCGTCCGATGGGAAAACGGTCGTCGTTGCACCTAGCTCAGCACCCATATTCGCAATGACATGACGGTCCATGGCAGATAAGTTATCTAGACCAGGTCCATAATATTCAATGACTTTACCGATCCCACCTTTAACATCATGACGACGCAGCATTTCCAAGATCACATCTTTGGCGCTTACCCATTCCGGCAGTTCTCCAGTCAGCTTCACACCCCAAACTTTAGGCATTTTTACGTAGTAAGGTTCGCCAGCAATCGCCATGGCAACATCGATACCACCAGCCCCCATCGCAAGCATCCCCATACAACCATTCGCACAGGTGTGACTGTCCGAACCGAGCAGCGTTCTACCAGGACGAGCTAATCGCTGCATGTGGACCGGGTGACTCACCCCATTTCCCGGACGACTATAATACAGACCAAACCGGTTGGCCGCACTCCGTAAAAATAAGTGGTCATCCGGATTTCGATAGTCATCTTGGATTAAGTTGTGATCCACGTACTGTGCAGATGCTTCCGTTTTTGCTTGATCGACACCCATTGCTTCCAGCTCAAGCATCACCATCGTACCCGTCGCATCCTGTGTCAACGTCTGATCGATCGTTAGGCCAATCTCTTCTCCCGGTGTCATCTCACCAGAAACTAAATGATCTTTAATTAACTTTTGCGTTACATTAAGTCCCAAGACACTTACTCCTTTCTATGATAAAACTTATTATTCCCAACTACCCACTATGTCTATGTGTAAAAATACCCTTTTAGTAATTCGACTAAACAAGGGATTCAGGTCTTTTCGCTTAGTGGTTGGACATGTCTAGTGTAAATTCCTTATTTTTAATCAGAACACTTTACGAACACTTGTTCCTATATTATACTGTGAATTACCCAAGCTTGGAGGTGGATTTAAATGGAATACAGTATCTTTCTCATCGTTATTGCATTTGGATCATTCATCGTTGCTTTATTATCCCTCATTGTGCAAATAATTATTGCAATAACGAAGAAAAAATAAAAACCCAGACGATCTGCATTGATACAAATTCGTCTGAGTTCCTGTTTCTAGTTTGTTGTCGCCCAATTGACTGCCTTTTCCGCATGGACAGTGACCGTATCGATTAAAGGAAGACTAAAATCTTTTTCCTGTATTAACAGCCCAATCTCTGTACATCCAAGCACAATCGCTTCGGCACCATTCTGTTTCAATTGCTCCATGGCTTCTAGATAATACTTTCGGGATGAGTCTGTCGTTTTCCCAAAAACCAACTCTTCAAAGATAACCCGATTCAGCTCTTCCATGTGTTCATCTTTTGGGAGTATCGTTTCAACATCTTGTGATTGAAGCCGATCTTTGAAAAAATCCAACTTCATGGTATATTTTGTCCCAAGTAACCCGACCCGAGAAAAGTTATGTGACTTAGCTTCTTCAGCCACCGCATCAGCAATATGGAGAAGAGGAATACGGGTGTTCTGTTCAATCTGATCCGCAACCTGATGCATCGTATTCGTAGCCAGAAGAATGCACGCTGCACCGGCTTGTTCTAATTTAATCGCTTCGTTACTCAAGATTTCTCCAGCTTGTTCCCATTCCCCACGAGCTTGCAACTGTTCGATTTCATGAAAATCCACACTGGAAAGTATACATTTCGCAGAATGTAGACCACCTAACTTTTCATTGGTTAAGCGATTGATTAATTGATAATACGTAACCGTCGATTCCCAACTCATGCCGCCAATTATGCCGATGGTTTTCAACAAAGCACACCTCATTTTGTATAATTTAATCATTTCCCGGGAAATATAATCGAAAAATGAATTATTTCAACTCGAGTTCTGTCGAATGGACAAGCTGGATCCCAGAATGACTAACCAATTCACGCCACCCATTTTCCGAAACATCTTCAAACCCTGGTATGCAGCTCATTCCGTCTGTAAGCACATATATTTGTTTTAAAAATTCCTTGTCTTTGTCAAAATGCTCAGCAATCTGCTTGACCGATTCATACACACAATGGGATTCGGCCTGACCTGCCACAATGATTCGGTCAAAGCCTCGTATGTATTCCAGCAGTTCCGTGTCTTTCTCGCCGCCCACTTCTGGTTGCACGATGCCATACATCTCGCTAAATCCCTTGCCTTTGACGATTTTCCGAATCGGCTGTCCGTGCACGAACGAGTGAAAATGTGCAAACTTCGAGAACTGACTCTCTA
>CALGNY010000236.1 GCA_937958375.1 uncultured Bacillaceae bacterium | reverse complement strand
TGGCAAGTGCAGGGGTGAAGAAAGTTTATTACATACACGAATACCGAAAGAAAGACGGTATAGAGTATTTGAAGGAAAGAGGAATAGAGGTTAGGCAATTATAGCACCCAAGTGGTGCTTTTTTATTTGAGGTGATATGATGCCAAAAGTCCATTGTGCGTACGACGAAATGGTTGACATCGTAAAGGTTGTTCCAAATCCGAGAAATCCAAATACCCATTCAGATAAACAAATCGAATTGTTGGCGAAAATTATTGACTATCAAGGGTGGCGAGTGCCTATTACCGTATCCAAGCGTTCAGGATTCGTCGTGAGGGGACATGGTCGATTGCTAGCGGCGGAAGCTTTAGGCTTAGAGAAGGTTCCTGTTGACTACCAGGATTATGAGAACGAAGCAGAAGAATGGGCTGATTTAATAGCGGATAATCGGATTGCGGAATTGTCGGAACTAGACGATGGCTTGCTAAAGGATTTGATCGAAGAGTTGGAAACAAGTGAAATAGATTTAGATTTAACCGGGTTCAATGAAGAAGAATTAGAAAGCATAACAACTGAAATAAATGTTGATGATTTTTTTTACGAAACTGACGAAGGCGGGAAGGATAATTCAAAGAACGAAATCGTTTGCCCAAATTGCGGAGAAGTGATAAATCAATGAAGGTTTTTCTTGCTGGGCCATGCTCACACCGTAAACCCCTGGACCGCTTGGCCGCCCGGGGGATCTACATCCCTTATGTCCTGGAATCTTTTTTCAGTGTCCAGCAATGGGAGATGGAGTACATCAAAAACTCCAAGATGTTTCTGCTGGACTCTGGGGCTTTTTCTTTTATGACACGGAGCAATCTGCGGGTTGACTTCGACGAGTACCTGAAAAAATACATCCATTTCATCAACAAATACAACGTCAAGTATTTTTTTGAGTTGGACGTCGATTCGGTGGTCGGTTTGAAAAAGGTTGAGGAATACCGGGAGGTCCTGGAGCGGGAGACAGGAAAAAAATGCATCCCCGTCTGGCACAAGAGCCGGGGTAAGCAGTACTTTTTGGACATGGTAAAAGAATATGATTATGTTGCGATCGGAGGCA
>CALGNY010000235.1 GCA_937958375.1 uncultured Bacillaceae bacterium | reverse complement strand
TCAATTTTCCCATATACCGGCTCCCTTCCAAAAAATGAATGTATCCTCAAATGCATCACGGAAAACATCAAACAATCCCTCATCCAAGGGCACGCCACAAGAACCAAACGACGAGGGCGCACATGATCAACCCTTTTACGAGAATTCCTCCCAAAAATCCTGCAATGGTGCCCAAGCCAATTTTAAGTGAGTCGACAAGCGTTTTTCTCAGCAACCATTCGGTAACGACCACGGCCAGAAACGGCCCGACGATGAGTCCAATAGGTCCCAGGATAAAAGGAAAAATGACAACGCCTAATGCAGCACTGACCACTGACCATTTCGAAGCTCCGTATTTTTGCGCACCCATCCCGCTTGCTATGTAATCAACGGCGATGACGACAACTGTGAGAATTCCTGCCGTCCACCAGAAAGATGCGGTCAACACGTCACCGTTAATGAAAAAATGGTAGACGAGAAAGCCGGCAAGAAGGAGCAGCGCGTCGGGAAGAACCGGCACGACAAGACCAGCAAACCCGAGCAAGAGTAAAACAGCAACAACGATCCACAACAAAACCGTCACACCTTGACCTCCTCCCTCTACTGTCATTTCCACTACGTCGAATGGACATCACTGCTGAAATGATGTTAATCATTATAACATTTTTAACGTGTGATAAACGATTTTCTGACCCATTTGAGCAGAATAGCCCTCACCTGTTTCACTATCTAAAGCTGACTACACTTTCGCTAACACATCCAAACGCAGTGCATCCCAAACTTCACCACGAACATTCTCCTCTATTTGGGAAATCTTCTTAAGTGGAACGTCTCTCCTTCTTTGCAAACGCAACTAAAATATTCCACATGTAGGAGATGAATCGGGTTTCGCCACCTGCAGCCGCAACGCTTGACATGATGATCCCGTTCCCCATTTCGACCGTTGCGGGTAGCATTCAACCGGTTCTTTTCATGGAAACGATATGTATGGAAGTGTTCCACAAAAAAGTGAGGAGCCTTAACTCCTATCTTTGATTCGGACGGGATGACGCAAATTAACGCCTTCCCGTCCTAGAATTACGATTATTCAACAAACCATTCTTCCACTTGATCCTGATTGTTTTCCACCCACTTGGCAGCCGCTTCTTCCGGCTCCATTCCGTCTTCCATATCAACCATAACTTCGTTCATATCATCGAGAGTCCAGTGGAAGTTATCTAACACTTTGTAAGCCCCCGGATTGTCATCTTCAAGGCCTTGCCGAACGATTGTATGAATCTCTTCGGTTTCTCCGAACACACCTTGCGGATCCTCCAAAAACTTCAGATCGAACTTTGCAAATTTCCAGTGTGGAGTCCAACCCGTTACGACAATCCACTCTTCACTGTCGTAATTTCGCTGCAACTCCGACATCATACCAGCTTCAGAACTTGTCATTAATTCAAGTTCAAGACCGTACTCGTCCGTCGCTTTTTCCGATCTCTGCATGATGCCGGCTCCAGGTTCAACTCCGACAATTTGGTTGTTAAATTTGTCTGCGTTATGGTTCAATTCTTCAATGGAATCAATCGTGACATATTCCGGTACCACAAGGCCGATTTTTGCGCCTTCGGTGTTCGGCCCTAAATCAACAAGTTGGTCTTTGAACCGTTCATAGTACTCATTATGGGTGATCGGCAGCCAAGCGGCCAGCAACACATCAGCACTTCCATCCGCTACGCCAGCCCACGACGCGGAAATGGTGGCAGTTGTCAATTCAACCGTAAATCCTCGATCTTCCATTGCTTTCTTAAGTACATGGCTACTGGCGATTTGGTCAGCCCAGTTATCGTAAACCAACGTTATGGTCCCGTTCCCGTCTTCCGCATCTTGGTCATTGTTGTTATTTGTTTCTTCAGTACTGTTTTCTCCGCTGTTATCAGTCGCACCTCCACAAGCTGCCAACACCATGCCCATCGTCACAATAAATGCTAAACTGATTAGAGTGCCTTTACGCAAAAACAATCAACTCCTCATATCCTTATACCCTATTGTGTTCACAAGTGCTGTTAGAACACAAACAGCAAAAACAGGAGTGAAACGTGTTGTAGCTATTTGTGTATCCAGTCACCATTCCTGACTTACGGAATTCGTGGAGATCTTGTCCATTGCTAATCTATGCGTGTTTTACCAAGCATCAGCTGAAAAGTGAGGAAGACTTTATCAAACGTTGAATCGGCATAGGTTTAGATGTAAAAGATATTCTAAATACCTTTCTGTTCCATTCACCCTGATCCTTCGACCATCCTTGATCAGCATCGTAGCATTTTCCACCCCGACAACGGCTGGTAGTCTTTTTGACTTTTTGTTCACCATCCGTTAATAGCTTTAATCGATCCAGTAATTCTTGTTCTTTTTTCAAAGCAACGCGTCGTCCTTGCTCAAATTGCCGATGGCTGGCATTGGGCTCAAAGTTTTTGATGTTACTGAGAATCATGGGGACAAGTGTCATTGGTTGTTCGCTCCAACGAGGTTTCGTAATATCGATTTCTCCGCTACATCGTATGCCGTATTTCTTGAGAAAATCATAGATCGCGTCTCGGTTTTCTGTCCACCAACAAACTTGACCAGTTCATCCAAAAAGTGTTCATCTTTTACATGTTGTAAATACTTAATGACTTCCGGATAAGGACGGATCGCATCGGCGACATCCAATAACGCCAGTCCCATTTCCGAAGTCATATTGTTTGGCACAGATTGAGTAAGCGTGTCTGCTGCGCTTTTTTTCACCTAACCATTTCTCCATATTTTCATTGATCCACTTTGAAGTATCCATCGCAGCCGTAATCGCCATCCATACCTTGCAGGTCAATTTGAATCGTCCGGTGACGATTTTATAAAATCTCCCCGCATGATGATGGTCATCAGGGCGTCTTTTATGAGCGGATCGGATTGTCCTAGGGTAATTAATACATTTTCTCTGCTGACAGGTGAAGCCAATTGACGTGCGACATCAACAAACAACCTGCCACCAGCTGTACGCATAGGAGCGTTCGTTGTTAACAGGTAGAAAGAAAGTCCTAACGGCTTCATAGGATCGTCATCATTTGCTGGTGGCCGACAGATACATAGACGTGGTTTTCTTGATCATTTGCTTCAGGGATGGGGTATAAAGTCGTGGCGGGCCGACTCTGGACAATATAAAAAGTATCATCAACTAAACACCATTCGAAAAGGACAGTTACCGATTATTTGTCTATCGTAACTGTCCTTTTTTGCAACTAATCTGCAACGCTCCTCTACAATTCCATTCCACCATTCATTCGACACAGTTCAAAATTGAAATTTATGTCCAACAACGTCGAGTTCCTGATTTTCAGTATTTCCACGAAATTGACCTGGTGAAAGTCCTGTATTTCGTTTAAACGCGTTATAAAAGCTAGAGGTGCTTTGATACCCTATTTGATAACCGATCTCCGTACAATTAATGACCGTCGTTAAGAGACGACTAACTCCTACCTTCGGTGCAATTTCATGTAAAGACATGTTTTGAACATAATTATTTTTTATCAACCACATAGTATCATCCAAAACAGATTCAAACGGGTCGTACATTTTTATATTTAGATCCGGTCGGCATCTTTTGCATGGCTTCTTTATTGTTGCGCTTTAATTCGTTTAATATCCACCGCCTTTAGCAGCCATGGCATCTGCTTTCGTTTCATGAACTGTACCAAACGGATGCTC
>CALGNY010000234.1 GCA_937958375.1 uncultured Bacillaceae bacterium | reverse complement strand
CAACTTTTTCGATCAACTCATCCACTGATGGGGCGATGCCGAGGCTGATGCCGACGTCAATCGATGACCGCGTGCCGCCGAGTGCATGGCTCAGAGACTTGTTTTCTCGCTTCGCAAAAAGATCCCAGACCGCACCTTCGATTGACGCTTTTGCCATGTTGTTCCGGCGAATGACGCTAAATCGTTCGTTTACCTCATCAGGGTGTGCAATTGGTTTTTCGGTCAGCAATGGAATCAAAAAGTCGACCAACAGGTGCTCCGTCGTCTGAACGGTTTCTTCCGTATACCATGGAGCCGTGAATGCCACGGATTCTCCGTAGCCGGTATTCCCTTCGCCATCTTCTATTTCAATCAAAAAAAATTCCTTATGCTCGAGTGAGCCAAAACTTGTCTGAAAAGGGTTCTTCAGTTTCATCTTCATTTTTCGTAGTGAAATTTTTTGAATGGGAATCAAGCGATCATCTCCTCAGGCCCTTTCTTTTTCAATCATTTTACCATAAGAATGGACATGGTATCCTGTATGAAAGGGAGTGTGCGAGTGGATGAAAAAATTATTAATGACAGGCTTTGAACCTTTTCTACATTTCAAGATCAATCCGACAGCAAAAATCGTTGAAGCGTTAGATAAGAAACTAGTGAATGGATTTCAGGTGAATGGGCATGTGTTGCCGGTGGATTACGATGCGAGTGGAGATGAGATCATTCGGTTAATCGATGAGATTCAACCAGATGCTGTGGTGGCACTTGGCTTGGCAGGCGGGAGACGGCACATTACGCCAGAGCGGATTGCGATCAATTGTAATGCGTCCGACGAGCCAGATAATGCAGGCAATCGTCCTCGTGGGGAACGAATCGATTCAGAAGGTCCAGATGGAATTTTCTCAACCTTGCCGATTCAACAAATGGTCGAGAAATTGCATGAGGCGGGACTTCCGGCAAGCATATCCAATTCAGCGGGGACGTACTTATGTAACCACGTGATGTATCGTATGTTGCACCGATTTCAAAGGAATGGTCAACAAATCCCGGCAGGTTTTATTCACATTCCTGCGTCTCATGAATTGGCGATCGACAACGGAAGGATTCCAAGCTGGTCGCAGGATGATTTAACAGAAGCGGTTCGGATTTGTTTGCGGAGTATTCATTGATAAAAGTTTAGGAGTGACGTTTATTTTGTTAGAGGCGATAATGTTTATCCTCATTATTTTCACGATTATCCTGTCGTTGGGGCAAACGTTTAAAAAGCTAAATGGCCGTGAATGGATCGGTGTGATCCTCAGTCTGCTGGCAGGAGTAGCAGTCGGTTTAGGAATCATTTATTTTTTCGGGAATTGGTTTTTAAATCATTTTGACGATGGCCTATATCGTACGATTCTCAGTTGGGTCATTGTCATTGTCGGAATTGCGATCGCTTCCTATGTTTTTTATCGTTTAAGTCAAAAAGCAACGGGGGGAAAAATGTAGCCTGACACGCTCCTAACCTCTTCCACGTGTGAAAACCGCTCGATGTGGGAATAGTAACACTAAAATTCCATAAAGGTGTGACACCCTATGAGTTGGATTTTAAGAAATTTATTCCGCATATTTGTTGTGAAAAAAGTGTATGACAAAATACGTGGCAAACGATAAGCAAACATTCTAGAAGAGGTGATTGGATGAGTGAATTAGAAGGTTTGGACGGTACCGTGAATGTTTACATCAATGGCAAAGAAGTTGAGGTCTTCCAAGGTGCAAGGGTGAGAGATGCGCTGATGACATATGATAAGGAAGCGTTTCGTGATCATATGATTGATGAAGTGAAATTGGAGGACCAGGAAGGGAATTCATTGAGCGCTCAAGAACGGGTTGCCAATGGCGCGAAATATTTTGTGAAAGATAAATAGGGATGAAAAGGCTTCGGAGCAATTACGCTTCGGAGTTTTTATTTTGTTGGACCTAAGTGCAAATTTATTGGCGTCAAACCAGTGAGTGGACCTCATAACTACTTTGAATAGTAATTCATCTAAACAAGCATACACCCCACGTAGCCAAAAATCCTATTCCCCAACAGTCTTCCATTTTGCAAATAATCCGAAAATAACGTATTCTATATTCGAAAAAAGATTGAGGGGGTCACTATGGCAAACAAAGGATTTTTCGAACGTTTGAAGCGAATTGGACCAGGAACCATTGTGGCAGCTGCGATTGTTGGTCCGGGTACGGTCACGACCGCGTCCTCGGTCGGTGCGGAATTCGGTTACGTACTCATTTGGGCCATCGTATTTTCTGTCGTCGCCACGATGTTTTTACAGGAGATGTCAACGAGACTAGGTGTTGTATCACGGATGGATCTCGGGACAGCATTTCGTGATCAATTCCAAAATCCAGTCTTCAAGACACTCACGATTCTGTTGATTATCTCGGCAATCTTTATCGGAAACGCGGCTTATGAGGCTGGAAACATAACCGGTGGAGCAATTGGAATTGCTGCTTTGACTAATACCGATGTTGGTAATTGGTCGATTATTATTGGGGTCGTTGCTGCTTTACTGTTGTGGTTTGGCAGTTATAAAGCGATTGAAAAAGTGTTTATTGTGTTGATTGCCACCATGAGTTTGAGTTTTGTGATTACAGCGATTGTCATTCGCCCGGATTTAGGGGAAATATTTGCAGGGTTTGTTCCGCAAATTCCCGATGGGGCGGCTATTATTGTGATTTCGTTGATTGGTACGACGATCGTGCCTTATACGCTCTTTCTGCAATCGGCAACGGTGCAAGAGCGTTATGAAAGTAAGGAGCGGCTGGGCGATAGCCGGTTCGATATTGTCTTTTCCATGGTCATGGTCATGATTATTACCGTTTCGATTATCGTTACCGCAGCCGTCGCTTTTCCGTTGGGTACGAATATCGAAGATCCGATTGATATGGCGAACCAGCTGGAACCGTTACTCGGTTCGTGGGCGAAATATGTATTCGGAATCGGGATTTTCGCAGCCGGTATTACGTCCGCGATGACGGCACCACTTGCCGCGGCTTATGCGACAACAGGCGTGCTCGGTTGGGATCAGAATTTGAAGTCGTATAAATTCCGTGCCGTCTGGTTATTTATTATGATTGTTGGTGTCGTGTTTGCAGGAATGGGTTACAGCCCAATTCAGTTGATCGTATTCTCGCAATATGCGAATGGGTTAATTTTACCGATTATCGTCTTGTTCTTGATGTTTGTCATGAACAACAGCCGTTTGCTAGGCGATAACACGAATAAGCCATGGCTGAACGTTGTCGGATGGATTATCTTTGCGATCACACTCCTGCTGGCATTGAATTCATTTGAAATTATTTAATGTAAAAGGCGTAAAATTAAATGAGGAGACCATGTCAATCGATAGTGGTTGGCATGGTTTTTTTAAGGAATTGACTTAGCTAGCAAGCGTTTGTCATTTATTTTGACAAAGAGATTGAAAACAAATCGACAAATTGTATGTCTCGGTTGACGAAAATGCTACGTTCCAACAAGCATTAAACCAGAAGATATTGCAAGGGTAGAGGTGAAAGGTGATGTATTTTCGATCGAAGAAGGATATGCTGTTTCGGATTGTTTTCTGGGGGATTATTGTTTTCCTGATTGCGATCTATTTTACCGGATATGAACCCAGTCGTGGGCAAATCGTTACATATGATAGTCTGATCGGTATCATCATTAATGTTATCCTTATTGGATTCATGATTTGGTTGTGGTTTGGCACAGGCTACACCCTTGAAGATGGG
>CALGNY010000233.1 GCA_937958375.1 uncultured Bacillaceae bacterium | reverse complement strand
TGGTGAATGAAGAAATCTATTTTGAAAAGTTGGCTCTGTTAAAGTCCGTTGTTGTTATGGTGAATCGCTTTCGGTGGACGCTTTTACCCAAAGGGCATAAGGGCGACATCTGCGATAAATCGCAGTGTCTACTTTACCGCGGGCACGGCTTCAGCTAACTTGGGAAGAAAAGCACTTCCCAAGTGGATCTTCAGCTCGTGCTGTTCCCGCAGGAGTCGCCACCTTCGCTCTTCACCATACAACAACTCGGCTAAGAAACTTATCTTTCAACACTAAACCTTAACAGAGCCATTTAAAAAGTAAAATCAATCTGCCTTTCGGTTGGGAGAGTTGGCTTATGCCCGCACAGTTTATCATGAATATATCGATTGCCATATTATGGGTGTTGTTTCAGGATGAAGATCAGTTCTATGTGACCACGTTTGCGACGGGTTATTTAGTTGGTGCAGCCATCTTGTATTTGATGCATCGCTTCTTTGGCGAACGCTTCTATCTGACTCGGTTTTTTAATGCCATCAAACTGGTCTTGATTTACCTGACAGAGCTAGTCAAATCCAGCTACGAAGTCATTGTGCAGGTGATCAACCCGAAAGAAAAGCTGAGGCCGGGTGTGTTCCGGTATGAGACACGGCTGCGCGGGGAGTGGGAAGTGCCGCTTCTGGCCTTATTGCTCATTTTGACTCCAGGTTCCGTTGTGGTTGAGGTAACACCCGAAGGCGACGCGTTTTATGTACACGCGATGAATGTATCCGAATCGAAAGAACAGCTGCTTCGTTCGCTCGATCGGTTTGAAAAAGCAATCATGGGAGTGACAAGATAATGGTTATTGAAATTATGTTATATACGTCCGTCACACTTTTCGGCATAGCGATATTCATTGCATTATACCGTATCATGTCCGGTCCCAGCTTGCTCGATCGCGTCATCGCGTTGGATATGATCGGCATTCAATTGATTTCGGCGATCGGCATTTTTTCAGTCATCATGAATACGCGTTTGTTTCTTGACGTGATTTTGATATTAGGAATTTTGGCGTTCATCGGGACCATCGCCTTCTCAAAATTCTTGGAGAGGGGTGTAATCGTTGAACGTAAGCGTGATGATTGAGTTTTTGGCTGTATTGTTGATCTTGATCGGATCGGTGATCGCTGTGATTAGCTCCATCGGTCTGATTCGTTTTCCGGATGTATATACCAGGTCGCATGCCGCGACAAAGTCATCGACATTAGCGGTATTGCTGACGCTATCCGGTGTGTTGATCTATTTCTGGGTGGTACATGGAAGTTTCAGTGCCCGGTTGATTTTGGGGATTGTCTTCGTCTTTTTGACCTCACCGGTTGCTGGCCATTTAGTTTCCAGGGCTGCTTATCGGAGCGGGGTAAAGCTTGCGGATATTACGGTAGAAGATGAACTCGGCGATGCGATTAAAGAAAAGAAGAATGGAAAAAATGAGAAGGATACCGAAGAATAATTGGCACCTGGTCAACGCGTGAGCTCTTGACTGGGTGTTTTTGATAAATGATCGGGATTTGAACCAGTTTGGACATAGCCACTTTCTCATCCTTTCCATGCTCATTCTCAGTCGGTTTCAGGATGACGAAACGTTTGGCTACCCGACCAAACGGAAGTGGAACAAATCGCTTATGGCGTTTCATTTTTATATTGGCGCTTTCTTTATTATAATAGAAGTTGTGCCGAGTATCGGTCATTCTTCGGTAGGCTTGATTATAAATTATAAATGTTATAAACTAAGAATGAGAATAAATTGAGAATGACCAATTATTTACTTATAGAAAATGGAGGTATTGTTATGGCAGGATCAACTTTAGAAATTAAGGATCTGCACGTCGAGATTGAAGGAAAGGAAATTCTTAAAGGGGTCAACCTAACGATTAATGGTGGTGAATTCCACGCGGTCATGGGACCAAACGGAACGGGTAAATCCACATTGGCCAGTGCCATCATGGGTCACCCGAAATATGAAGTGACAAAAGGATCCGTTCTATTAGACGGTGAAGATGTCCTTGAAATGGAAGTGGACGAGCGTGCGCAAGCTGGTCTTTTCTTAGCGATGCAATATCCAAGTGAGATCAGTGGGGTAACAAACTCTGACTTCTTGCGTTCTTCCATTAACTCCCGCCGTGAAGAAGGCGATGAAATTCCATTGATGCAATTCATCAAGAAAATGGATGAAAACTTAGATTACTTAGAGATCGATAAAGATATGGCTCAACGTTACCTGAACGATGGTTTCTCCGGTGGTGAGAAAAAACGTAACGAGATTCTACAGCTGATGATGCTTGAACCAGCCATTGCAATCTTGGACGAAATCGACTCTGGTCTTGATATTGACGCATTGAAAGTTGTTTCTAAAGGGATCAACAAAATGCGTAAAGATGACTTCGGTTGCCTGATCATCACGCACTACCAGCGTCTCTTGAACTACATCACGCCAGACCAAGTACACGTAATGATGCAAGGCCGCATCGTGAAATCTGGTGGACCTGAGCTAGCTCAACGCCTAGAAGCGGAAGGTTATGAGTGGATCAAGGAAGAACTAGGTATCGAAGACGAAACAGTAGGCCAGTAAGTTAGAAAAAGATTGGAGGGTAAATGATGGCAGTAGATACGAAACTACCATATGAAGAACAATATATTTCCGAGTATTCTCAGAAAAGAAATGAACCAGAATGGTTTAGAAATATTCGCTTGAATGCTTTCCGTCAATCGGAAGACCTTCCGATGGCAAAAGCAAACAAAACACGGATCATCGATTGGAACTTCACCAACTTCAAACATGATGTCGCTGGAGAACCAATCCAAAGCTACGACACACTACCTGAACAAATTCGTGTGCTGCTTGGTGATGAATCCGAAGCAGAAAACAAAAACTTGATCATCGTTCGAAACAACGATGTGGCATACGCAAATCTTTCTCAAGACTTGAAAGATAATGGCGTGATTTTTGAAGATATTTTCACGGCATTGAATGAACATGGTGATCTTGTACAGAAGTATTTCATGACAGATGGTGTTGCGGTGGATGAAAACAAATTGACTGCTCGCCATGCGGCATTGTTGAACAGTGGAATTTTCCTATATGTGCCGAAGAATGTCGTCATCAAAGATCCTGTTCAAGTCGTTTTCTGGCAAGAGGATGACGAAGCGGCTGTATTCAACCACGTCTTACTCGTTGCTGAAGAGAATAGTGAAGTGACATATGTCGAAAACTATTACTCAGCGAATGCCAATAAAGAATCGGTTGCCAACCTGGTCAGTGAAGTGTTCGCGCATGCGAATGCAAAAGTTTCCTACGGTGGTGTCGATAACTTCGCAGCAGGAACGACAACTTACGTGAACCGTCGTGGCGTTGCCGACCGCGATGCACAAATCGAATGGGCATTGGGTCAAATGAATGACGGAAACACCATCTCAGAAAACACGACACACTTAAAAGGTGACAACTCCATCTGTAACGCGAAATCCGTTTCCGTTGGTCGTGGCAAACAAAAACAAAACTTTACAGCAAGAATTGTTAACTGGGGTAAAGACTCTGACGGCTATATCCTTCAACATGGGGTCATGAAAGATCAATCAAGCTCCATCTTTGATGGAATCGGTAAAATTGAACACGGTGCGACGCGCGCAAACGCTGAACAAGAGTCCCGTGTATTGATGCTGGATGAAGGGGCACGCGGTGATGCCAACCCGATTCTTCTGATTGATGAAGATGACGTAACAGCAGGTCACGCAGCTTCCGTCGGTCGGGTAGATCCATTGCAGCTTTACTATCTGATGAGTCGTGGGATTTCCCAACAAGAAGCAGAGCGGTTGGTCATCCACGGTTTCTTAGACCCAGTTGTACGTGAAATTCCGATCGAAACCGTACAAAAACAATTGAAAGCTGTTATCGAAGGGAAAGTAAACTAATATGTCTATCGAAGAAGTTCGCAAGCATTTTCCGATTCTTGATCAAGAAGTAAATGGTCATCCATTAGTTTACCTGGATAGCGCTGCGACTTCTCAAAAGCCTCAAGTAGTGATCGATACGCTTGAAGATTATTACCGACGCAATAACTCAAACGTTCACCGCGGCGTTCACACGTTGGGAACTCGAGCTACAGAAGGTTATGAGGGTGCACGCGATAAAGTCAGACAGTTTATCAACGCCTCAAGTATCAAGGAAGTTATTTTCGTAAGAGGAACGACGACCGCGATCAATACTGTAGCCAGTAGTTATGGACGGGAAAATTTATCGGAAGGTGACGAGATCCTTCTGACGAAAATGGAACACCACAGTAACATTATTCCTTGGCAACAAGTCGCTAAAGCAACTGGCGCAACGTTGAAATATCTACCGCTTTATGAAGACGGTACAATCTCCTTGGATGATGTGCGTGAGATGGTGACCGAGAAAACAAAAATCGTCGCCATCACACATGTTTCGAATGTGCTCGGAACCGTCAATCCAATCAAGGAAATTGCGAAAATTGCCCATGAAAATGGAGCTATCATCGTCGTAGACGGGGCGCAAAGTGTTCCGCATATGAAGGTGGATGTCCAAGACTTGGATGTCGACTTCTATGCATTTTCCGGTCATAAAATGGTTGGTCCAACAGGAATCGGTGTTCTATACGGGAAACAAGCTTTATTGGAAGAAATGGAACCTGTCGAATTCGGCGGTGAAATGATTGATTTTGTGCATCTTCATGACTCTACCTGGAAAGAACTTCCGTGGAAATTCGAAGGCGGCACACCAATCATTGCCGGTGCGATCGGTCTAGGGGCGGCCATCGACTTTTTGAATGAAGTCGGTATGGATGAGATCTTGAAACATGAACATGATGTTGTCCACTATGCGATCGAACGGATGAATGAAATCGAAGGCATGACGATTTATGGGCCTGACGCGAATGAGCGTGCGGGACTCGTCACCTTCAACCTGGAGGGTGTTCATCCACACGATCTCGCAACCGCGCTTGATTCACTGGGTATTGCAGTCCGGGCAGGCCACCATTGCGCTCAGCCGTTAATGCGTGAATTAGAAGTCGCCGCAACTGCAAGAGCGAGCTTTTACCTGTATAATAATAAGAAAGATGTAGATCATCTTGTCGAAGGACTAAATCAAGCGAAGGAGTATTTCGGAGATGTCTTTTAACAATCTAGATACACTCTATCGACAAGTCATCATGGACCACTATAAAAATCCGCGCAATCGCGGTAAGATAGAAGATGACGGAACCATCACCGTGGAACTGAATAACCCCACATGTGGCGACCGCATTGATCTTCAGATGAAAATCGAGGATGGGATCGTCCAAGAGGCTAAATTTGGTGGTGAGGGATGTTCGATCAGCATGGCGTCCGCTTCAATGATGACTCAAACGATTACAGGTAAACCAGTAGAAGATGCGCTAAAATTCTCTGAAGCCTTTTCAGAGATGATGTTGGGCAATGACATAGATGAAAAGGATATTGATCTGGATGATTTGGGAGATGTTCAAGCATTGCAAGGCGTCTCTCAATTTCCAGCCAGAATCAAATGTGCGACTCTAGCATGGAAGGCCATGGAAAAAGGAGTCCAGGAAGAAAAATAATCAGGTCACAGTACCTGGTCATTATCTACAAGGAGGGTGAAGCATGGCTAAGAAAGCACCTGAAATAGGCGATTACAAATATGGGTTTAGTGACCGTGACGTATCGATTTTCCGTACGGAGCGCGGCCTGACCGAAGAAGTTGTTCGTGAAATTTCAAAACGAAAAAATGAACCTGAGTGGATGTTGGAATACCGTTTGAAAGCTTATGAAATTTTCCACAGCAAGCCAATGCCACAGTGGGGTGGAGATTTAGGCGAGTTGGATTTTGACGAAATCACGTATTACGTCAAGCCATCTGAACGTTCTGAGCGTTCTTGGGATGAAGTACCAGAAGAGATCAAGCAAACATTCGATCGTCTGGGAATTCCTGAAGCCGAGCAAAAATATCTTGCAGGTGTTTCTGCACAGTATGAATCCGAAGTTGTTTATCACAACATGGAAAAAGAATTGGAAGAGATGGGTGTCATCTTTAAAGATACAGACTCTGCTCTTCAAGAGAACGAAGACTTGTTCCGTGAGTATTTCGGTAAGTTGATCCCTGCTTCAGACAACAAATTCTCCGCATTGAACTCTGCGGTATGGTCTGGTGGATCATTCATTTACGTACCGAAAAACACAAAGGTGGAAACACCGCTACAAGCGTACTTCCGAATTAACTCAGAAAACATGGGTCAGTTCGAGCGTACGTTGATCATCGTAGACGAAGGAGCTTCTGTACACTACGTTGAAGGTTGTACAGCACCGGTTTACACTTCAAGTTCCTTGCACAGTGCGGTTGTTGAAATCTTTGTCAAAAAAGATGCGTACTGCCGTTACACGACGGTCCAAAACTGGGCAAACAACGTATACAACTTGGTTACGAAAAGAGCTTCTGCTGAAGCCAACGGAACAATGGAATGGATTGACGGGAACCTTGGTTCGAAGTTGACGATGAAATATCCATCCATTCTGTTGAAAGGTGAAGGTGCACGTGGAATGACGCTTTCCATTGCGCTAGCTGGTAAAGGTCAGCACCAACACGCTGGAGCGAAAATGTATCACTTGGCTCCAAACACATCTTCCACAATCGTTTCGAAGTCCATCTCTAAACAAGGTGGTAAAGTATCCTATCTTGGATTGGTCCACTTCGGTAAGAAAGCCGATGGGGCACGCTCAAACATAGAGTGTGACACCTTGATCATGGACAACGAATCCACTTCCGATACGATTCCGTATAACGAAGTGTTGAATGAAAACATTTCGTTGGAACACGAAGCAAAAGTTTCGAAAGTATCTGAAGAACAGCTCTTCTACTTGATGAGCCGTGGATTGAATGAAGAAGAAGCGACAGAAATGATCGTTATGGGCTTCATCGAGCCATTCACAAAAGAACTACCAATGGAGTATGCGGTTGAAATGAACCGTCTAATTAGCTTCGAAATGGAAGGCTCTATCGGTTAATATTTCTACAAAACCTTGTCTTCAAGCATTTGCTTGGGGGCAAGGTTTTTTGTTTGGGCAAAATTCTTACTGGGAAATGGATGAATATGCCCATGATCTTTCCGAATAAAACAACTCATTTCTTTCGAAACTAAGCATGTTGGGCAGTGTTTTGACATCTTAGACAAAGGAGAGGTTCAAATGCTCGATCAAAAAACGATTGATACGGTAAAATCAACTGCTCCGGTACTGAAAGAACATAGTGAATCGATCGGGAAGCGGTTTTATGAATTGTTGTTTACGAAAGTTCCTGATTTATATAACTTATTTAATCAAACGAACCAAAAACGAGGCATTCAGCAAGAGGCCTTGGCTTACTCGGTTTATGCCGCTGGTGAGAATATCGATAACCTAGACGCAATCAAACCGGTCATTACACGGGTAACGGAAAAACACCGGGCGATTGGTGTTAAAGCCGAGCAATACCCTGTAGTCGGTGAAACGTTATTAGAGGCTGTAAAAGATGTGCTCGGTGATGCGGCGACAGATGACATCATTGATGCATGGGGAAAAGCGTACAACTATATTGCTGATGAATTTATCCGAATAGAAAAAGAGCTTTACGAAGAAGCAGAGAATGCGCCAGGCGGCTGGAAAGGCTTCCGTGAATTTGTGGTTGAAAAAAAGGAAAAAGAAAGCGACCTGATTACGTCGTTCTATTTAAAACCGAAAGACGGAAAGCCGATTGCGTCTTTCCAACCCGGGCAATACCTGACCATCAAAGCTGACATTCCAGGCGAGAAATATACGCACATCCGTCATTACAGCTTGTCGGATTCACCCGGACAGAACCACTACCGAATCAGTGTCAAACGGGAAGAGGCGAGTGAGGATAATCCATCTGGAATCGTTTCAACTTATCTACACGATGACGTACAAGAAGGAGACGTGCTCCAGTTTTCCTCTCCTGCAGGTGACTTCGTCGTCGAACCAATGGACAAGCCACTCGTCCTGGTAAGCGGCGGAATCGGCATCACGCCAATGGTCAGTATGTTGAAAACGTATGTGGAGAAAAGCCCAGACCGAGATATCTATTTCGTCCATTCGAGTCGAAACGGAGATATCCAGCCATTTAAGGACCGTTTGTCAGATTTAGCCGCACGCGATGACAACGTGGACTACTTTGTTTGTTATGACTCACCATCTGAAACAGACTTGCAAGAAAACCGATTCGATAAAGAAGGCCATATCGATCTCGAATGGTTAGATTCAATCTTACCGACGAACGATGCCGACTTCTATCTCTGCGGTCCCATGCCATTTTTAGAGTCTATGGTTGGTCAACTGAATCGATGGAACGTACCAAAAGAACAAGTGAACTACGAAGTGTTTAACCCAGTTGCCATTTTGGGAGCAGAAGAAGGTTACTAAGCAATGATAACGAGCCACCGCTTGGCCGGGTGGCTCTTGTTTTTTATATTGTGGATTGTTTGGGTGTAGCGTGCACGTTTGGGTGAGTTCGTGCCACTTGGGTGGCGGACCGTGCAACTTTGGCGCTAGACCGTGCAACTTGGGTGTCGCACCGTGCAACTAGCGCCCCTGACCGTGCAACTAGTGTATCGCACTGTACAACCTTCTCGCGCAGCCGTGCAATTATTCGGGCCAGCCGTGCAATTCATGCGCAGAGCCGCGCAATTTTCACGGGAAGCCGTGCAATTATCCCGCGCAGCCGCGCAATAATTTCTTCAAGCCGTGCAATTATTCAATCTAGCCGTGCAATCCTCTCGCGCAGCCGTGCAATCCATGAGTGAAGGATTTGCAATAATCTCCTACGTTCGAGCTATTCACCAAAAATTCTATTGAGTCTCATGAAAATTGTATGGCTACAGTTGAAATTAGTCAGTTTTCTCAATTAACTCAAGGGAATAATCGCCTACCTGATTTTCCTTATATAAATTGGTCACCGAGGTTGAGTAATTTTGAATAACCGCCGGAAACGTTAAATTCAAATCAGGAACGTTCACGTTAAAATCATTTTTATAAAGGAAAGATGTAACCCGGTGATATTCTTCACTCGTTACTTTGAAATCAAATGAAATGGTTTGCTTCGTCTGTCCGGTTTTTTGATCGATTACTTCTCCCGTGTCAACATTGGTCGCATCAATCGTCAGATCATCATTTAAAATGATGGTTTGGTTCAATGGAATCACCTCATATATATTTAAACCCCATCTTATCACGCAGAAATTTTCGCACCAAATCTCTTGCCTATTAAGGGATGACAAAGCAAATTGTTCAGTGAGTTTTAACCGAAGTGATAGAATGGTGAATAGATGCAAATGTTAGTTGTTGATGGATGAAAGGATGTTATAGATGAAGTTAAGTGTTTTGGACCAAGCTCCGATTACGAGTGGAAATACGGGAGCTGGTGCGTTAGAAAAAGCTGAAGAACTCGCGATTTTGGCTGATGAATTAGGTTATGCACGCATGTGGATGGCCGAGCACCACGGTACAAGAGCCTATGCCAGCTCAGCTCCCGAAGTGACTGCTGCTCGCTTAGCCGCCAAAACGAAAAATATCCGGATCGGTACCGGTGGTGTGATGATGATGCATTACTCGCCTCTAAAAATGGCAGAGGTATTCAAAACGTTGAGTGCTTTCTCACCCGGTCGAATTGATTTTGGGGTGGGCCGGGCTCCAGGCGGCGATCCACAATCGATGTATGCGTTAGCCGAAGGGCGTCAACCGATGCTTGATAATATGTATGAAAAATTTGATCATACCCTGCAATTAATCAATGATGAAGTACCGGATGATCGACTGTACGCTATGGTCGCAACACCTTCCCAAGTGGAACTTCCAGAAGCATGGATGCTGGGATCAAGCGGAAATAGTGCGCTTGAGACCGCACGAAGAGGTGTCGGTTATTCATTCGCACAATTTTTTAACGGACAATTATCGAACGAAATCTTAAATATTTACCGAGAAAACTTCAAACCTTCAGCTTTCATGGAAAAGCCACAAATCAATGTCGCGTATTTGGTGACTGCTGCGGAGACAAAAGAAGAGGCGGAATACGAAGCAAAGCCTCAAGATATCGCCCGGCTTTGGCTCATGCAAGGAAAGATGGGACAGTTATTAACACCGGAGGATGCGAAAGATTACCCACTATCCGCGATGGATCAGATGACCATTGAAGACAACCGGAAACTTCATATCGTTGGTTCGGCGAAAGAAGTTGCAGAAAAATTGCAGGAAGAACAAGAAAAGTATGGGTTTGATGAAGCGATGATTTGTAGTATTCAGCATTCGCAAGAAAAGCGATTGGAAGTTTATCGTTTATTGGCACGGGAATTATTTTAGATGATCAGCTGGTTGGTGTAAGGTGTTTGTTTACAACAAGAATGAACGGGTTAATTGCTTTCAAAATGGATGGTTCATCTCGTAGCTTCGAATAACTGGCCGTTAATTGCTCTCAAATCAGGTGAGCCCGTCCTTGGCCGCGAATAACGAGTACATCTCCCACCTCGAACGTTGGCGGGCTATGAAAGACCTCCGATTAACGCTATAATTGACATATGCGGAAATGGTCGAATGATGCGCTTGGATCTTTCCATTGCAGCAATGAATGACGAAAGGAATCTATTATGGTTTTCACAATCATGTTTTTAATCGGGCTGGCGTCAGCTTTTGTTGGGAGTATTGCAGGACTCGGTGGTGGCGTGATTTTTGTGCCTGCCGTGATTTTTTTGTCCGAGATTTCAGCGGACTTTTCGTGGGTCACCCCGCAAAATGTGGTCGGTATGTCACTGCTCGTCATGGTTTTTACGGGTCTATCGTCAGCTTTGACATTCATGAAGCGGAAGCGGGTAGACGTGGTCAGTGGAATGCTTTTTTTATGCGGTAATCTACCGGGCGCTCTCCTTGGCGTCTATGTAAATGGATTTATCGAAGCTTCCATCTTTGAGTTTCTATTAGGGTCGTTGATGTTGGTCTTGGTTGCCGTTTTTTTCGTAAAAAAATATTTGCCAGAGAAAAAGTATGATGAAAATAATTTGAAAAAAACACATATTCACCGGACGTTTATTTTAGGGAAACATGAAGCGAAATATTCGTATTCCGTTTTTCTCGGTGTTTTGATTGGGTTTTTTGTGGGCATGCTATCAGGGCTGTTCGGAATCGGTGGAGGTTCGCTGATGGTGCCGGCAATGATTTTACTATTTGGAATGCCTGCGCATATCGCGGCGCCTACGTCCATGTTCATGATCTTTTTCTCCAGTTTGCTTTCATCGAGTGCGCATATCGCAGCCGGACACATCGTTTGGGTGTACGCACTTGCTGCCATCCCGGGTTCCTATTTGGGTGGTGTCCTTGGGGCTCGCGTAAATCAGCGAATGAAAAGTGAGACGATCGAATTGGTGCTACGTATTATTATGGTGGTGGTTGGCATACGATTAATCATGTAGCTAGGTAAAGGAGTAGCTTTATGGAAGAGACGATTCATCTCTATTTTACAAGCGACTTACATAGCCATTTTGAGAATTGGCCGAAAATCATTTATTCGATGAACCAGGAAGTAGAGAAGCACGCCGATGAGTTTCATCTCTTGCTGGATAATGGGGATCATCTGGATCGCTCGCATTCCTATACCGAGGCGACACTCGGTGAGGCCAATGTGCGGTTATTGAACGAAGCGGGCTATCACTTTGCGACGCTCGGCAATAACGAAGGCATCACATTGCCTGAAGAAAATCTGTACAGGCTATATGATGAAGCGACTTTTTCGGTAGTTTGTGCCAATATCCGACCGCAAAACCAGGATAAGCCGAACTGGTTAACCCCATATGATGTCGTACAGACCGAGCAGGGAACAAAAATCGGCGTAATTGGCTTGACGGCACCGTTTCAATTATTTTATGAAAAACTCGGCTGGGAAACGTACAAGCCGATGGATATGTTGGATGTATACATGCCAGAAATGCAGGAACAGTGTGATGTAATCGTTTTGCTGTCTCATTTGGGCGCTCACCAAGATGAAATCATTGCGGAAAATTATCCGATTGATGTGATCATTGGCGGACACACGCACCATCTTTACAATGAAGCACAAATCGAATCGGGAACGCTGATCAATGCGGTTGGCAAGCATGGGTATTATTTTGGAAAAATTAAATTGGTGTTTGACCACTACGAGAATCGGATCACCAAAAAGGAAGGACATGCCCTGCCTGCTGGCGATAAAAATGACCGGCAAACAGAAGAGCTGCTTGAAGCGATCCACCAGCAAGCGGATGAGCAGTTAAGTCAACCGGTTGCCGAGTTAACCCAAAATTATTCAGCGAATTGGTATATGGAAACCGATTTGATGACTGGATTCGTCGATGAGCTTAAGGATTGGACGAATGCCGATTGTGCGATGTTGAATTCAGGAATTTTGCTTCATGGTTTCTCAGCAGGTGTTGTATCGCGAAAGGATGTCCATAGCAGCTGCCCACATCCGATGAATCCCTGTGTGATGGAGATGACCGGTCGTGAATTGTTGGAAACGGTCCGGATGTTTGAAGGCAGGGATTTTATCGATTTTGAATTGAAAGGCCTTGGATTTCGAGGCAAACGAATCGGTAAAATGATTTATGCCAACTTAACGGCTGAAACACATGATGAAACGGATTTTATCGAGAAAATTTATATCGATGGCGAGGAAGTCGACCCGCACCGCGTGTATCATGTCGCAACGGCAGATACGTTTTCTTTTCCATCACTCGTTCCGACAATCGCTTCGGTCAAAGAAAAGCATTATTTTATGCCTGAGTTTTTGCGGGATGTGCTAGCTCAAAGCCTGAAAAAATTATCCTGACCGGATGTGGAAAGTGCTTGTTCCAGACACGCTGGGACAGGCACTTCTTTTGGCTTCCTACATAAGGTAACAACGAGGAGGCTGGTTGTATGATTCATACAGAACCGATCTGGATTGAGGATCAAGGCTTTACGTTTGTGCATGTGGAATTGCCGAAAACAGACTTACTTGTGATTTATAACGATATTGGTTACATCATGTGCGGTGCTTTAGACGTTGATTTGTTGAATGATCGATTGAAGGATCGCCAAATCGTTTCAGGCCGTGCGGTAGGCGTGCGGAATCGTGATGAGTTGCTTTATGCACCTTTACAGAAAGTGACTGATTATGCAGCAGAAAAATATGGGTGGTATGACGGCATGATCGGGAAAAAAGCATTGCTTACTTTGTCTGAGTAATATTGTCACCAGGAGTTTTTTACCTTATGATAGGATTAGTTAACGATAAACCAAAATATGGAGCTATTAATTTATGAAAACAGCAAAAATCGAACAACTCAATGAAGGTGACGTTCTTGCCAAACCAATTATCGACTCTTATGGACGCGTTCTTTTGCAAAAAGGGGTCGTGTTTACAGAACGAATCATCCGGCGGCTCGCAGACTTTCAATTTAAGTTCGTGTATATCCATGATGACATGACTGACGATATCATCCCTTACGAACTGCTGGACGATCAAATGCGTATTGAGACGATCCAGCAGATTCGTAACTCATTCAATGTGCTGAATGAATCCCAGCCGAATGACTATTATGTCATCGAAAAAACATTGAAAGACGTCCAGAAAAAAGTGAATGAAATCAACGACGTCATTCAAGGTCATGATGAAATGCTATCGATTATGTCCGATTTGTTTTTGTATGACGATTATTTGTACATGCATTCGCTCAATGTCACGGTCTATACGCTAGCCTTAGCGAATGAACTGAATTTCTCCAACAGTAAAATTGAACAAATCGGCATCGGTGCCCTGTTGCATGACTTAGGTAAAACAAAAATCCCTAAGTCCATTTTGAACAAGCCGAATCAGCTGACCGACCTCGAATTCGATGTCATTAAAGAGCACACCATTTATGGTTACGATCTGATTAAATCAGCCACATCACTGCCGGAAGAAGTGAAATATTGTGTCGTCCAGCATCATGAAAGATTGAATGGAAGCGGCTATCCCTATGGACTTAAAGGTCAAAACATACATCCTTATGCACAAATTCTTGCCGTTACCGATGTGTTTGACGCCGTCACATCGAACCGGGTGTATCGACCAGGAATTTTGCCCCATGAAGGCTTGGAAGTGCTATATTCCGGAAGCGGCGAGCTTTTCCAACCGGAATACGTCGACCTATTTCGAAAAAACATATCGATTTATCCGAATGGAACATATGTAGAGTTGAGCACCGGGGAAAAAGGGATTGTAGCTAAGCAAAATAAACATCTCCCTGACCGACCAACCATCCGGATTGTAGAATCACGAGAAGGATCATTACATAAAAGTGCCGTTTATGAAATTGACTTAGCCACACGAATGGACGTGTTAATCACCAACAGCAATATCCGAACGGTTCCTGTGTAGGGAGAAAGTCTACCGGGTGGTTGTCTCACTGCGTTGAGATTGGAGTTTCGTGAGTTCAACGCATTGATCGGTTCTTTCGATTCCCTCGAGGAGGAGCCTCAGCGACATTTGGATCAATAAATCACCTCAAATGTCGCTGACAAGCGTTCTCATCGACATTCTGATCAATAAATCAGTCCAAATGTCGCTGACAAGCGTTCTCATCGACATTCTGATCAATAAATCAG
>CALGNY010000232.1 GCA_937958375.1 uncultured Bacillaceae bacterium | reverse complement strand
TCCTCAAGGTCTCGCTTACCAAAATAAACTTCAGATGCTTTAGAGACACCATATAAGCCATTTCCATAATAGATTTTATTTAGGTACATCATCAAGATTTGTTCTTTTGAGTAATTTCGTTCAAGTTGCAACGCTAAGTATTGCTCTTGGATTTTCCGTTTCATCGTTTTATCGGTCGTCAAAAATGAGTTCTTCACGACTTGCTGGGTAATCGTACTACCACCTTGCGAACCGAATCCGTCGGTAATATTCGCGAGGACGGCAGCAGCAGAACGACGGACATCGACTCCGCTATGGTCCCAGAAACGGACATCTTCGGTTGCGAGTACTGCATCTTCCAACACTTGTGATAAATCATCATAGCTGATCTTACGTCTTTTTTCTGCACCTAAATCGGCGATGAAGTCCCCGTTCCGGTCCACGATGGTGGTGGAGAGGGGGTCTTCGAGTTGCTCTGCATCCAATTCTGGTGCATCACTTATAAATGAAATGACAACCCCAATGACAACTACGGCTCCAACCAAACCGAGAATCAATAGGGACATAAAAAGTTTCTTCCAACTAAATTTTTTCTTCTTTTTATTATTTTTTTTCTTTGCTTTACGGCTTTTTGGTTCTTCAGTCATATCTATTCTCCTCCGTTAATGTATACCTTTTCGACAACTTTAATATAATCGACTTTCGCTTGTAGTGAGAAAGGTATTTCATAACCGTATTCTTTGACGAATGAGTAGGGCAACGATTTTCTTTTCCCATCAAATTCTGTATCCCAAACTCGTATAAATGGACGTATTGGCAAAAGAAAAGTTTCATTCAGCGGTTTGAAGCGAATGATGAAGAAACAAATCCCCCCGTGTTCATCCACTTTTCGCATATGTTGCACCTGGTGTTCATGAATGTTTGCGAATGGAAGGGACGTTTTATTATTCGTTTCTTTCGCTTCAAAGTCAATATACTTTCCTTTATATAACCCGTTGAAATCTGTGGTGGATGGTCGACGATAGTAGGCTTCTTTAATGACAGCCGCACTCCTTCTCGGGTAATCGACCTGTACCACTTGAACGGGTGTCGGTTTTTTATGGATGACTGCTAGATTCATATCTAAATAATAATTATTCGTTTCAACAATCTCTTTTTCGAGGGTCATTCCTCGATTTCCATAAGGGTTCTTTGTTTCGGTTTTCTGGTTAAAAGAGCGGTTCGTCACTTTTTTCCCATTTGGGTAATTCATCTTCATCTACCTTTCAATAACCTTTCATCATTGTATCAAAAACGTCTGGCCGCATATTTTACAAATTGGTTAAAAATGAAATCAAACGTATGTTTTGCTTCTTTCATTTTATCAGATATTCAGAAAGATTCCTATTTACCGGTCGGTTTTCTCACACAAAATAGGTTTTCAGTTGAAAATAGTTGTCCATACTAGCTAAAAAGAATGGCAAAAAGGAAGGTTCATATGATGCAACTGTGGATTCATTATATTAATGAGCAAACCGAGAAACATAATCAAAACAATGTATCGAGAACGAAAGCCTATTTTGATTTTTTTCGATCAACATCCTGAAGTTTGCTGGGCGTTTTTGGCGGGGGTCGTTTCAAGGAATGCGGGTTGGAACATGACCGATCTAAAAACAGAAACATTCCAAAATCTATTGTCCAAACAAGAGGTCAAGTCCTTGTATTTAACGTACGAAAGCGCCAATTGGTACATTTTCCAGGATGCATACCCTCAACTACTCATCTATCAATTATCATTGGAACAAAATCGGCCGATGTTCTTTTTGTTGAAGTATTTTCATGTCTCCACCTTCATGGAAGAAGAATGGTATCATTTTTATCGATGGAAAAATAAAGAACGATTGCTTTACGCGCAAATTATCAATGAACAGAATTTGATTCAGCATCCGATTATTGAACAAGATCCATACGACAAAAAAGTGTTTAAACGACTACCTTTTCATCTTCAGGAAATACTCCATATGAATGCCGTCTTGCTCCCGACACTTAAAGGGGATTTATATGGTGGATTTGTGCCTCGTTTCAAGAACGTGACCAAACGGATTGATTTTGGTAAGAGAATCGCAACCATATTATTTGATACCACTTTGCACCAGGCGTTTAAACAGTTTTCGGATCAGGTACGCGTGACCGGCAGTCGAGCCGAATATGAAAATAAATTGCCTGACATCGACAGTGACTCACCAACGTTAGAACAAGCATTCTCTATGACGAATCACCACCTGTCAGCACGGCGAACAGACTGGAAAAATCAACAAAAGGTAAAGAAGAAGTGGTTTGCACAACCGAAATCGAAACCGATTGAACCGATTGGCCACATGTTTTATCAAAAACGAAAATGGTTAGCGAGTTTGACGGAAACGATGGAACAGACGAAATCTGTATTTGTTGAGAAAAAGTGAATGATCGGAACCTTTGTCGCTTTCCTTCTAGTTTTGTCTGAAGTGAAGGACTTTCACCGTGTAACGGAAAATGTTTAAGTAAGGCAAGAATCAAAATTGGAGGGATTACGATGAAAAAACCGATTATCAAAGAAGAGCATGTCAGAAAAGAACTATTGTTGAAGTCACTTGGTCGTTTGGAAAAAGAATTGACGATTTTGGAGAACCGATTTTTTTCGAACCCCAAAGTAAAAAACGACTAAGACATTGGCGTGTAAGGAGTTTTCATGGTACATTATCATCACATGGTAGGTGATGAATAATGGAAGAGTTCTTAGCCTTTACGAAAGATTTAAAAGAAAATTTGCTGGAAGATTTATTGCACCAGTATTTAGAAGGCAGGAAGTTCAACCGAAAAGACTATGATGATTTTGAGATCGTAAAAACAGAGGGAGGACCACTGTTTGAGCAAATCGAAAAGTGGGAGGAAGACGCCCACAGCCTGGTTCATAAGCTGCCGATTTTCCCGAACCAGATCCAAAACACGAAAGATAATCTTGAAATCATGATCCTACATAGTTATTTTCATGATGTCAGACGAAAACGGTTTATGGAATTGTATCACTCAGTTTTATATAATTTTGATTTGATCTTAAATGATAAAAAATAAGCCTTGAGTTGTTTTATACACGAAAGGGAGAGTATACATGGACAAACAGCAATTAATAGAAAAAGCAAAGGAAATGTTGCAGCAGGCCTATGTCCCTTATTCTAAATTTCCAGTCGGAGCTGCTGTATTGACTGCAAACGGAAACGTGTATCAAGGCTGCAACATCGAAAACGCTGCCTTTCCAGTTACCTGTTGTGCAGAGCGTGTTGCGATTTTCAAAGCGATCTCAGAGGGAGAAAGAGACTTTCAAAGTATTGCCGTCATCGCCAATACGGATCGTCCGGTACCGCCTTGTGGTTCGTGCAGGCAAGTGATGGCTGAGTTTTTCCCAGAAGAATTACCGGTATACATCAGTAATCGGGACGGAGAAATGAATGAAACGACGGTGGGTGACTTGTTGCCGTTCTCATTCAATCCAGATGACTTAGAATCAGGACAAGGCGAGTAAGCAAAAGAAATATGACAGAAGGGCTAGAGAAATCTAGCTCTTTTTTTGTTATACTGGTATTATGAAAAGGAACGCAATCACCGTAACCGGTTATAAACCATATGAATTGAATATCAGAAATGAAAAAGATGAAAAAATTAAGGTTGTGAAGGAATCAATCAGGCGCTCGCTCATACGCTATATGGAAGAAGGGGCGGAGTGGGTTTTGCTTTCGGGGCAGCCTGGGGTTGAAATGTGGACATTTGAGGTCATACAGGAGCTAAAGAAGGACAACCCGCTTAACGTAGCGATTGTTCCACCGTTTGAAGATCAAGAAAAAGTATGGAAAGAGCCTGTACAGGAAAGATATTATCAAATGATCCAACAGGCAGATTTTTTTCAACCGTTGATGAACAAGCCTTACGAGCATCCTAGCCAATATGAAATCAAAAATAAATGGTTTATCGAAAAGACCGATGCTTGTATCTTGGTTTATGAAGAAGAATTCGGCGGCTCTCCAAAATATTTTGAACAATTGGCAAGAAAGTATCAAGAGTCGCATACGTATGAAGTGGATGTCATTTCTTCATTTACCCTTGAGGAAATTTCGAGGGAAATGGCTGAGTTTTATGAATAAACGCTTTGGACTGTAAGTGGAGGTGGATGTTTGTGAAAGGGATTAACTTAACATCACAGGAAATTTTGGACAAGGAATTCAAAACAGGTATGCGAGGGTATAATCAAGATGAGGTCGATGATTTTTTGGATTTGATCATACAAGATTATGAGATATTTCAAAAAGAAATCAATCGCTTGAAAGAAGAAGTCAGTCGTTTGACAGCTGCGAGCTCAAGTGGTACTGGCGGAGGTGCCATGCCACGTACCCAAGTGAATGCGGATGTGCTGCAACGATTATCGAATTTGGAAAAAGCTGTATTTGGTAAGCGTTACCGAGACTGACGAAGCAAATCTACCAGTAAATTACTTATTATGGACCCTTTAACTATGTTATAATGAGAGTACTCAAAATCAAATAGGATAAATGCTCAAGTAACCGCTCGTATGTTCACATACGAGAGGAAAGTCCATGCTCACACAAGCTGAGATGCTTGTAGTGTTCGTGCTTGACGAAACAATAAGTCAAGGCAGCGATTAATTCGCTGACGGCAGGGAAATGACCTACGTCCTTATGTGGATACGGTCAAATTCCCTTTAATGTGCCACAGAGACGAGCTTGATTGGAAACAATCAAGGTGGAACGCGGTAAACCCCTCGAGTGAGAAACCCAAAATAAGGTAGGGGCGCTCCGTTGCAGGGAATTCAACCTAGCACGGAGACAAGCTTGTCGAACAAGCTTGGAGATAGATGGTTACACCGGCGTACGAGGCTGACCACCGTTTGCAGTACAAAGGTACAGAACATGGCTTATGTAGCATTTATCGGTCTACTTTTGATTTACATAGTGAAGGCTTCCTCAGAAGGGAATGTCATTTTTGAAAGACAATATCACATTGATTGCGACAGCTGCGATGGGGCTAGAGGGTCTTGTCAAACAAGAAGTCAAGCAATTAGGATATGAAAACATCCAGACGGAAAATGGCCGAGTCATTTTTGAAGCCGATCTAAACGGAATAGCCAGAAGCAACATTTGGCTACGTACCGCAGATCGCATCAAACTGATGATTGGTCAATTTTCCGCTTTTTCGTTTGAGGAACTTTTTGATCAAACGTTCGATTTACCTTGGCACGAATGGATTGAAGAAGAAGGATTTATCCATGTCACAGGCAAGTCCCATAAATCAAAACTTTATTCGGTTCCTGATTGCCAGCGAATCGTCAAGAAAGCTATCGTGAAAAAGATCCAGGAGAAAACAAACCGCACAACCGCTTTACCCGAAACGGGACCACGCTACAAAGTGGAGCTTTCCATTCTAAAAGACGAGGTGACCGTATCACTCGATACGTCCGGAGCTGGTTTGCATAAACGTGGATATCGCTTGGAACAGGTAGAAGCACCACTGAAAGAAACCTTGGCTGCCGCATTGATTCTGCTGACGAATTGGCGACCTGACCGTCCGTTGGTGGACCCGTTTGCAGGTTCCGGAACCATTCCGATCGAGGCTGCATTGATTGGACAAAATATTGCTCCGGGCTTCAACCGAAGCTTTTCCGCAGAAGAGTGGAATACACTTCCCCAGCAAATATGGGATCAAGCATTGGAAGAAGCTGAGGATCTAGCTAATTACGATCAAGCACTTGATATCCAAGGCAGTGACTTAGATCCGCGGGCCGTGGAAATGGCTAGTTCGAATGCAATGGAGGCCGGCTTGGCCGATCTCATTCAATTCAAACAAATGCGTGTAGAAGATCTCAAACCACGAACAGAAGGGGGCTATCTTATCGGTAACCCTCCTTATGGCGATCGGATCGGTGAGAAAGAAGAGGTAGAAAAAATGTATCAGGCTCTTGGTCAGATTATGAAGGACCACCCGACTTGGAGCGTCTACATCTTGACATCACACGAGCAATTCGAAAAATTATACGGACGGAAAGCTACGAAAAAACGGAAATTATTCAATGGGTTTATTCGTACGGATTACTATCAGTATTTCGGAAAAAAACCGAAGTAGAATGGATGTGTTTAGTGAGATGGAATGGACAAAAAAAGAGCAAGAGTTCATATCGGAATACAAGAAAATCATGCATTATGGCGAAGCGGGAAGTTTGATTGCTTGGGATTTAAGAACGAAAGCACCGAAAAAGGGAATTAAGCAACGTTCGGAAACATTATCCTACCTTTCAGAAAGGATTCATGAACTGCAGACTTCCGATCGGATGAAGGCATTGATTGACGAATTGAAAACGTCAAGCAACCCATATATGCGACGGTCTATTGAACTGGCTGAAAGGGAATATGATTTCCATCACAAGATTCCAGTTGAAGAATTTAAAGCGTTTATCGAGCTGACTTCAGAAGCTGAATCTGTTTGGCAAGAAGCGAAAGAACAAGATGACTTTCAGATGTTTCAACCGTATCTAGAAAAGATTGTCGATTATAATATCCGGTTTGCGAATTATTGGGGCTATGAAAATCATATTTATGATGCCCATTTAAAACATTATGAACCAGGCATGACGGTAGAAACATTGGACCGCGTTTTTCCACAACTTCAAAAGGATTTGACAGCGTTAATCGAACAAGTCCAAGCTTCAACACACAGTGTTTCAACAGACCAAATTCGGACCTATTTCCCCAAAGCAAACCAAGAAGCATTTTCCACCTACGTATTGAAACAGATGGGATATGACTTTGAAGCTGGACGGCTGGATGAAACGATCCACCCGTTTGCGATCGGCATCAATCCAAACGACGTCCGCGTGACGACCAATTATGATGAACACGATTTCCGGACGGCTGTCTTTGGTACGATTCATGAAGGGGGACATGCCCTCTATGAACAAGGGCTGGATCAGAAATTCTCTCGGCTTCCGATTTGTTCTGCAACTTCAATGGGAATTCATGAATCACAATCATTATTCTGGGAAAACTTTATTGGTAGAAGCGAGGCATTTTGGTCAGTAAACTACGATACCTTCTTAACCCACGCGCCTGAATCGTTCAAAGCAATCAGTCAACGTGAGTTTTATCGGTCAATTAATGAAGTGAAGCCATCATTCATTCGGATTGAAGCAGACGAAATGACGTATTCGCTTCATATATTGCTGCGTTATGAAATTGAAAAAGGGTTATTGAACGGTGATCTATCGGTCAAAGACTTACCAGGGATTTGGAAAGAAAAGATGGAGAACTATTTAGGGGTTCGCCCATCAACTGACCGTGAAGGGGTCCTGCAAGATATCCATTGGTCAAGTGGCGATTTCGGCTACTTCCCATCTTATGCGCTTGGATATATGTATGGTGCACAGTTTAAGCATACGCTTGAACAAGATATTGACCTGGACCAAACCATCCGCAATAAAAATCTAAGTACAGTCAAAGAATGGCTTAATGAAAAGATTCATCGTCACGGAAGCATGAAAGAGCCCCTCGAATTACTAGAAGAGGTAACAGGGGAAGCATTGAACCCACAATACTTGATTGATTATTTAAAAACGAAATACACAGATATCTACGGATTAAATTGAACCTAAAGGGTGGAACAAATGGCGGTCATACATTCAGTTGGTACAGCAACCCCTAGCTACTCATTCACGCAAGCAGACATCAAGTCGATTGTTTCATCTCTCGTTATCGATCCGAGGTTAAGACGATTTCTGAGTGTGTTCGATCAAACTGATATAGCGAACCGTCATTTTGTTGTCCATCCTCAATTTTTTGAGAAAACTCGGTCGTTTGGAGAACGTAACGAACTATTTCAGAAGTCAGGTGTTGATTTAGCTCTGGAAGCCGTTCAGAAGTGTTTTGATAATCAAAATCAAATCGATCCATCAGCGATTGATGCCATTATCAGTGTGACGAGCACAGGAGTTTTGACGCCGACTTTGGATGCCGAATTGATCAACCGATTCGGAATCAATGAACAGAGTGTACGGATGCCTTTCTTTGGATTAGGTTGTGCCGGTGGTGCTAGCGGGCTGGCTCGTGCTTATGATTATTTGAAAGCGCATCCAACCCATTCTGTGTTGCTCGTTACCACTGAATTGGCGAGTATCGCTTTTCATCCTGATCATTTCACACCAAAGGATATCGTCGGAGCCGCTTTGTTTGCAGATGGAGCTGCCGCTGTTATTTTATTGGGAAAAGACCATTCTTGTCGCACAGACAAGCATGAATATCAGTTGAGCGGCACCTCATCTCGATTGAAAACCGATACGATGGACTTAATGGGCTGGGAAATCAAAGATGATGGTTTTTTTGTTATCTTTTCAAAAGAAATCCCACAGTTAATTGATTCATTTTGGAAAAATCATCTCGATGAATTTTTGTTCAGCAATCAGTTAGAGTTGGGTGAAATTACTCATTTCCTCGCTCATCCGGGTGGTAAAAAGATTCTTAATGAAATGGAAAAAATACTTGATTCTGACCAGCATGTCGACTTTTCCAAACAAGTTTTGAACCAGTATGGAAATATGTCTTCAGCAACCGTTCTTTTTGTGTTGGAAAAGTTTCTGAATGCTAACCACTTAGCAATGAAGGGAAAACAGATCATCACCGCATTGGGACCAGGTTTTTCCTCAGAATTGATATTGATGGAGCGAGTCTAATGGTGTATTTGATCCTTTATGGTTATTTAATCACGCAACGAATCCTTGAATTGGCTTTAGCGAAGTCAAATGAAAGCTTTCAGAAAAATAGAGGTGCGATTGAGGTCAAAGACCCATATTACCCACTGATTGTACTGACACACGTGGTGTTTCTGGTGGCATTATTCGTTGAAGCGTATTGGAGACACGGGTTGGAAGTATCGATTACGTATGTGTGGTTAGGTCTATTCCTCATTCTCCAATTTCTTCGAATATGGCTTATCTATTCAATGGGAAGGTATTGGAACACAAAAGTCATCGTCCTGCCAGAAGCCAAACTCATCAACACCGGTTTGTTTCGAATCGTCAATCATCCGAATTACTGGATTGTGTTTTTTGAATTATTGATCATTCCGTTGATGTTCCACGCGTATTGGACTGCAGTCATCTTTCCGATCTTGCATGGACTCTTAATGACGAAACGAATTCCGTTAGAGAATCGTGCTTTAAGAAAAATCAATTAAAAGGGAGAGGGTGCCGGATGTTTATTTTACCAGGGGAAGCTTATGAAAAACTGAAGCAAGCAAACGTTCAATTCGTAGATTGTCGATTTGACTTATCGAATCCGGATGCTGGAAGGGAAGCTTATTTTCACGCACATATTCCAGGAGCTGTCTATTTCGACTTGGAGAATGATTTGAGTGGACCTGTCCAAGATGGAGGGGAGGGAGGACGTCATCCTTTGCCAGATTGGAATGAATTCACTGAGAAGCTAGGTGAACAGGGTATCGACCGGGATACAACGCTTATCCTTTATGATTCGAACCACGCTTTCGCGTCGCGGATGTATTGGATGCTCAAATTAATTGGACATAAAGATATGTATATTCTTGAAGGTGGATTTGAAGCATGGAAAGATCACGGTTCACCAACCGAGAGTGGACCAGTGAAGAAAAACAGGGTGGATTATGGAGAAATTCAACTCAATTCGTCAATGATGGTCAACCAGGAAGTCGTGAAAGAAAAACTAAACGACCCAAACGTTGTGTTAGTCGATTCAAGGGCAGCCAAACGATACAGCGGTGAATTCGAGCCCATCGACCGAAAAGCGGGTCATATTCCCGGAGCTGTAAACTATGAATGGGATCAGTTATTTACGGATGGAAAATTTAAGAATACAGACGAACTGAAAAAACATTATGAAGATATCGACCCTGAAAAAGAAGTGATCGTTTACTGCGGGTCAGGCGTAACCGCAACACCAAATGTGTTAGCCCTCCAGCAAGCTGGTTATTCCAACGTGAAGCTGTATCCGGGCAGCTTCAGTGATTGGGTGTCAAATGATTCTAACCCTGTGGATAAAGGGAAGTAAGAAAGGCAAAGAGGGATGTCCCTCTTTGCCTTAAATGGTTAATGATCCACGGAATCCTCTAGCTCCGTAATAGGATTGTGCACCGTTGTGATAAATAAAAACGTGATCATAGCGTCGGTCACCGAATAACGCGCCACCAAGCTTTCTAATTTCAGCAGGGGTTACAATCCAACTCGAGGTTTTCAAGTCGAATTCCCCGACCTCCTGTAAGGCACGATACTCTTCTTCAGTCAATAGTTCAATTCCCATTTCATCGGCTACATCGATCGCACTGTTTTCAGGTTTGTTTTTCTTTCTCGCATCCAGTGCTTCGCGGTCATAACAAAGCTTTCTTCGCCCAGTAGGACTTTCTTTTGCACAATCAACGAACGTCACTTCATCCGTTTTTGAACCAAGTGTAACGACATCTGGTTCACCGCCTGTTCTTTCCATTTCATAAAGCGACCAAAGTTTATCTTCGTTTTTTTCTAGCTTTTCTTGAATGGCATCCCATTCAACACCTTCATGACGGTGCATGTGCTCATGAAACCGATCTTTCAATACTTGAAGAAGTTCGTCCTGCTGCTCTTTTGACAATTTGTTTTGCTTAGTCATCTTCATTCGCCTCCTGCATCATTTTAGTTGTTCCGCAAAATCATTTATGGATTTTCTTTGCCAGATACATAAATGGTGTATCCAACGCAGAAACTAAAAATTTGATTACGTAAGTTGAAATAAAGATTGAAAGCCATATTTCAAGATCAGTCGTGAGGAAATGCCAAAAAGCGATGACTGTAAATACACTTGTATCAACCAATTGACTGATCATGGTACTGAGATTGTTTCGTAACCATAAAAACCTCGTACCCGAGAATTTTTGTTTTAACTTCGCAAAAATAACGACATCTATATTTTGACTGATGATGTATGCAAGCAAACTACCTACCGCCACTTGTGGGACCAGGTTAAAAATCTCAGATAAAGCTCCGTGAGCGACATCTGATTCATCTGGATGGAATTGTAGCGCAAACTGCATGACGACGGTCATCGTAATCAGTGTGAAAAAACCAAGCCATACTGCTTTACGTGCTTCATTTTTTCCATATTTCTCATTGATGATATCTGTCGCCAAAAAGATTGTCCCGTATACGATATTCCCTAGTGTTGCCGTCATTCCGAACAGCTCAACAGTTTTCAGAACTTGCATATTCGCAATGACCGTAGACATCCCGATCCAGACAAGCAGACCAGCCTTTCCGAAAATCCGATAAATCGAGATGACCAACAAAAAGTTGATCAATGCAAAAATAAACCATAATACTTCATTTGACATAAAAATCACTCCATAGTTTTGATTACGCAGGATTTTGCGAACTGCGTTTGGAAAACAACTCTAAGCATAATAAAGTTTCAGGAAATAAACAACCATACACTTTAAAAAAATTCATTTAGGTCTCTACGACTCAGTGACATTTGAAGTGACAAAAAAACTCAAATGAAGATCACAAAGGTCCTCAGTGACATTCGGACCAGAAAAAAGAGTCAAATGTCGATGACAAGCCTTCTCGGCGACATTCGGACCAGAAAAAAGAGTCAAATGTCGATGACAAGCCTTCTCGGCGACATTCGGACCAGAAAAAAGAAGCAAATGTCGATGACAAGCCTTCTCAGCGACATTCGGAGCGAAAAAAAGAAGCAAATGTCGATGACAAGCCTTCTCAGCGACATTCGGACCAGAAAAAAGAAGCAAATGTCGATGACAAGGCGTCTCA
>CALGNY010000231.1 GCA_937958375.1 uncultured Bacillaceae bacterium | reverse complement strand
ATTTATTGAGCGGGTTTGCTTGAAGGTTGAGCGGGTTCCGGATTTTATTGAGCGGGTTCACGCAAACTGAAGACATCTACGAAAAAACAACCCCACCAGCAATCATCACAGACCACCAGCGAGGCTCACTCCCACACTTATTTCACCCGATAAAACCAATCATCGCGCCGAACCTCGCGTTGACACTCGCCTTTTTTCCGTAAAAACTCCAAGTGGGCAAGGGTCTCGCCGATCGCAAAGCGCATCTCGTGTGTCGTCAACCGATCGCCGAATAAATGCCTGCACACGTCATAAACTGTCCGGCCGTCCTTCAGCTGGTCCAAAATATCGTTCAGCCGGCTTTCATGGTGTTTGGCGATTTCTTCGATTCGGTCATTCGCTCCGTAAAACGGTTCACCGTGCGATGGGATGACATACTCCACATCGAGTTTCTTAATTTTTTGCAAGGATTCCATAAATGTCTGCAGTGGATTTTGATCACCCATAAACCAATAGGAAATGTTCGGTGTGATCTTCGGTAAAATATGGTCGGTCGAAAGCAACACGTTTTTTTCACGGTTATACAACGTAATCAATCCCGGTGAATGGCCCGGCGTAAAAATAACCTCATATTCATAGTTGCCGATTTTCAACCGATCTCCTTCATTCAAATAGCGATCGACGGTGGGATTCGGCAACACAAAGTGCGTCGATTCCTTCGTGTTTTGACTGATTCCGTCGGCCACTTCTTTCGGAATCCCTGCCGCCAAATAAAATGCGTTGACGGTGTCGACATAATCTTCCGTCCAATTACGCATGCGCGTTTGTTCAGCGACCTGCGTCATCCAGACTTCCGCGCCAGTTTGTTGCTGAAGTTTCCCTGCATACCCAGAATGATCCGGATGATAATGCGTCACCAAAATCTCACTGACCTGTTTATCAGACAAATGTTCAGACCAAATTTCTCTCGTCTCTTTGCGATTGAGCGCCGTATCCATAACGAGCCACCCATCCCTTCCCTCAGCCAAAAAACAATTCACATGATTCAAGCGAAAAGGAAGTGGTATGGTAACTTTTGTGATCCCTAGTTCATCCAGCATTGAATACCTCCAACATCGTTGATTCGATTTTTTAAGACGGTTGTATGTTTGATCGCCTTCTAAGTTATCTGAATAATTAAATCATGACATGTTTCTAGGAAAAAATCCATGAATTAATTGTAAAAAATCGTCGAAATCAATAGATTCTCATCTATTCATCGAAAAGTTCATAGGAAAATAGTCTTGTTTCCGTGACAGAAATAGCCTACTATGAATCTATATTAAAAAATGAAATACTAGGGAGAGAGAACATTGCAACACTGTCCGGCATGTCAACATGAACAAACAAGCGGAAATTTCTGCGAAAACTGCGGAACGCCATTTTCCGAGCAACAATCGGTGAATGAAATACATAAGCAAAGGGAGCAGATCGCAGCCACCGCAACCACGACAGATCAATCGCAAGTCAAGGCGGATTCCGCTGCCCAACGCTACATCAATGAATTTACAACCATCCTGAAAGACCCGACCGTCACCATGAAACGAACCGACCAGCAATTCCTACTCGGCCTCACAACACTCGTACTTTTTGCACTTCTTTTCGCTTTGGGTACATATTTTTGGTTAAATTCAGCATATAAAGAGTATCTGGACTCGTGGGGATACCATATAGATTCCCTGCCATTCTTTGAAATCACTGCGAGAAGCTTCGTCGGAAATGCCTTATTGTTGGGAGCAGGCCTCCTAGCGACCGTCATTCCACTAGCCTTGACACAGAAAAAAGTCAATGCAGTGACGATCATGGCGCAATACGGTTTACTTGCTGTGCCGCTCGTGATCGTCGGAATCGTCTCGATGTTAGCAGGCTTATCTGGAGGAGAAACCTTCCCGATCATCATGTTGACCGCACCGATTTTGCTATTCATTTCGGTGATCCCGATCCTGATCATCACGCATCACCTGACCAAGCAAAACGGCCAGTATGTTTACGCTAGCTTCTTTAGCATCGTGCTCGTTTCACTGATGACGTACTTTTTGATCGATCATTACTTCTTAAGCTTTCTAGAATATATCGATCGGTTTTAATTTATAAAAAGACATGAAATCCTTCTCGGGACTTCATGTCTTTTTTTGAAGAAAGAATCAACTTCCTTCCAAACCTATTCAATTTCACTCAACACATACGCGCCATCTTCTTCAACAACGGTATATGTCCAGCTGTAATCATTGGTCTCACTTTCTCCGCTTTCATAATTAATCGTGATCGTTTCTTCCACATCGACCTTCCAAGCGTCACCATCCGCATCGACAGAAACGACTTCAACCGAATCGACTTCCTGCGTGGTGCCTGCTTCACTCAACCGATCGACAAGGCCCTGTTGGTCGCTCTCCAGGCTACTACCGGATGCAATGTATGGCTCAACGATTGAGTAATCTCCCGCATTGATTGCGTCGACCAAGTGATTGACGTATCCTTCAACCTGGCTTGTGATCGCCGCTTCGACATCTTCATCTGATTCTTCTTCTTCATCAGAACCGGATTCCTCTTTCAAGCCGCTTTCATCAATCAATCGGAAATCCCCTTCATACGTATATACAAACGGATCTTCCACAGTACCAAAAATAGCTCCAGAGTAATCCGTCACCACCCACGCATCTTCTACATAGGTAAACGTATACAGTCGTTTACTTTGACTATAGTCATCTAATTCTGAATCCGTCGGTGTTTCAGTGGTACGCAGCATATTTTTTTCCTGCAATGTGACGACCTTCATGAACCAATTTCCATTCTCACTTTTGCCGAAATCATTCAACTGATTGGATAGCTGATAATCTCGATAATGCAGTCCCACTGTTCTGCCATCATAGTACTCTAAATTCCAGTATAAGTTTTCGATTTCATTTTTATAAACGTCCTGGATATTCTGAGACAACTGATCGCTCAACAAACTAACATCCCGCTGCTCAAAACTATCCAATACCGAATCATAGTGGTTTTGCAAGGCAGCTGCCAACTGATCGGCCATTTCCTCGGTCATATCAAAATTCAAGTAAATATGACGCGAATCAATTGGACGCTCACCCGTCGTCATCGTTCCCCATGGAAAGTCCACTTCATAGGAGTACGTCGAGTTCTCTTCCAGTAAAAACGGACCCATTTCCTCATTCATGGTCGGATCTTCAATTTCAGTCCCATTCACCACTAATCGGTCTTTCAAATCATGTTCAAATGGAGCTTCAAACGTTAAATAATCCACATTAAACTCAGGATTAAAGTAACTCTGATAATCGCTCACATAATACGTATATTCCTCTTCCAGATCCATCCACTCGCCTTCAAAAGCGAAATGAAACACATGCTCACCCCGCACGAGCGGACCGACATTAAAGGAGGTTTCACGTTCGGTAAACGTGTGCAGTAGCTCCCCCGCCGAGTCGTTTAACGTCAAACCCTCTAAATAAGACTCCACGGTCGCATAACTAGGTTCGACAAAAACTCGGTAGGAATCCGTTAAAAATCCATCTTCCTTCACGAGGAACATTTCATCACCCAGATACCTCCACTCGGGATCCTCCCCGTATCGAGCACCTGATCTCGATTGATCATCAAACATTTCGATTTGCGCCTCAAAATCTGTTTTTATCTGATCAATGCGATTTCTGTTTTCCTTTAAATACGATACATAAATCACAATTTGATCTTCGGAAATCTCTTCATCCGTATCCGCAAAGAATAATTTTCCTACCAACGCTTCATAATCATCTTCCTCGATCGCATCCATGATTCCACTCACATAGCGTTCAGGCGAGTTGAAATGCGACAATGTCAAATACCCCGCAATCAAAACAACGGCAATACTCAAGCCAATGGATAAGAGCTTCTTATGCTTCTTGAAAAATGCTCCGAAATCCTGCTTCGACTGTTTTCGGCTTTGTGCCGGCTCCGTTTTGATCGTTTCTTTTTGAGCAGCAGCCTCCTGCTCAACTTGCTTCCCACAATTCGGACAAAACTCTGCTGCTTCAGACAGACTTGTCCCACACTCTGAACAAAATCTCATTTTGCTCGACCCCTTTTATGTATTCATCTAGTGCTATAGTATTATCATACCCGACAATTCATATAAAAGGAATATGGATTTGATAGAATAATAGGATATTTTGTCGAATGACGTCGGATGGCGGGATGGAAGGGATAAGCCTTGGGTGAGTGATGGGTGTTTTGTTCGGATATATGTACCCAAGTTAGGTTTATATGCGACCAAGGGAGGATGATATGTGACCGTACGGTAAATATATGTGCCCGAAATCGGGATTTATGTGCCCG
>CALGNY010000230.1 GCA_937958375.1 uncultured Bacillaceae bacterium | reverse complement strand
GATAAAGTTTTTATCGGTTCGTGTACGAATTCACGGATAGAAGATTTACGCGTAGCAGCTGAAGTATTGCAGGGATATCAAGTCGCCGATCACGTGAAAGCATTAGTCGTGCCGGGTTCCTATCATGTGAAGCGGCGTGCTGAAGCGGAAGGCTTGGATAAAATTTTTATCGATGCAGGATTTGAGTGGAGAGAACCGGGTTGTAGCATGTGCCCAGGAATGAATCCAGATATGGCGCAACCAGGTGAGCGAATCGCTTCGACGTCAAACCGAAATTTTGAAGGAAGACAAGGAAAGGGAGCACGCACGCATTTGGTTTCACCAGCTATGGCTGCAGCTACTGCCGTCAAAGGGCATTTCACCGATGTTCGTCAGTGGACCTTCAAGAAAGGCGGTGAGCTCAATGCAACCTTTTAAGGTTTTGAGTGGTCAGACCATTTCGATCAACCAGTCCGATATTGATACGGATATTATCGTACCGGCTGAGTTTTTGAAGCGGATTGAACGGACGGGGTTTGGTCAGTACATGATGTATTACTGGCGCTATGATTCGGAAGGAAATTTAAAAGAGGATTTTCCGTTGAATCAGAAAGAATATGAAAATGTTTCCGTGTTGATCACGGGCGATAACTTTGGTTGTGGCTCTTCACGAGAAAACGCGGTTTGGGCGTTATATGATTACGGGTTTCGAGTCATTATCGCGCCATCGTTTGCAGATATTTTCAAAAACAACTGTGCAAATAATGGGTTGCTTACGATTGCGTTGGATAAAGAGATTGTTGATGAACTTCACGAACGGTCGAATGCACAGACACCTTATCATTTGGAAGTTGATTTGGAGAATCAACTAATCAAAGATGATGCAGGTTTTGAAGTGGAATTTCCGATTGATGAAAAAGTGAAATACAAGCTTTTGAATGGTTTGGATGATATCGATTTGACGTTGTCTTATGAGGAAGAAATCAATTCCTTTGAAACCCGTCGGCCTGATTATATGGATCCATCGACAAAAAATGAGGAGGTTGGATAAATGTTAAAGAAAGAACCGATCAAAAATATTAAGTTGTGGCTCTGGCTAGCATTTCTTTTCATCGTCAGTGTTCCTTGGTATTTACCAGTGGGAAGCTACGAACCGATTATTTTGGGTGTGCCGTACTGGGCGTGGATTGTACTATTCGCATCGTTGGCACTATCTGCAACTGTAACGTATGCAATCAAAAAACTATGGGTCTCGGATGAATCCGAGGAAAACGAATAGAGAGGTGATTAGATGACTGAAGAATTAGCGTTTGGTGGTTGGTCGGGGATTCTCATCATGGTCACCTATGGTTTGATCATGTTGGCGATCGGTGTTGTCACGTATATCAGAAACAAAAATATTCAATCAACGAATAAGGAATATTATTTAGGTGGTAAAGGATTAGGGGTCATGGTTCTATTCTTTACCTTCTATGCAACACAGTACAGTGGAAATACAATTATCGGATATGCTCCACAAGGTTACCGGATCGGGTTCATGTGGATGCAGTCGATCACATTTATGATCTTGGTTATCGTCGGTTATTTGATTTTCGCTCCAAGATTGTATAGCTTGTCTAAGAAATATAATTTTGTCACACCGACAGATTGGTTGAACAAACGTTTTAAACACAAAGGGATCACGATTCTCGGTGCCTTACTGATGTTATATGGTCTCGGAAACTATCTCCTGGAACAGCTGGTTGCCGTCGGACAAGGTGTCTCTGGACTGACAGGTAACACGATACCTTATCAATATGTGGTAATCTTCTTTATCTTGATCATGCTGACGTATAGTTGGCTTGGCGGTATGCGTTCAGTTGCCTATACGGATACGATGCAAGGGATTGCCCTGTTGTTCGGTGTGTTCATCTTACTCGTGGGCTCCATTGTTTACTTTGGAGGATTGCCTACAGCAACGGAGTACATGGCAGCTTTTGCACCGGATAAATTAGGGGTGCCCGACATGTCGGGGAATGTCAGTTGGTTTAATATGCTGTTTCTCGTCATGATTGGTGCAGCAATCTATCCACACGCCATACAGCGGATTTTCTCAGCGAAAAGTGAAAAGACTTTGAAGAACTCATTAGTCGGTATGGCTTGGATGCCGTTTGTAACAACGGGTGTTGTACTGATTGTGGGCTTGATCGGAATGAACGTCTTCCCTGGGATGGAGACGATGGAGTCTGAACAGCTGGTCGGTATGATGGCAAACGCCATAGCCAATGAAAATCTATTTTTCTATTGGGCAATGATTCTTCTGTTTGGTGGGATTATTGCGGCGATCATCTCTACAGCTGACTCTGTGCTGTTGTCATTCTCATCTGTTGTATCTCGTGACCTTTATGGAAGATACATCAATCCGAATTCTTCAGAAGAAAAACAAATTAAGATCGGGAAGATTGTCGGTGTCTTAGCAACATTCGCGCTGCTTTACATCGCATGGAACCCACCTGCTACTTTGTTTGATATTTTCGTTCTGAAGTTTGAAGTGTTAATCCAGATTGCCCCGGCATTCATTCTAGGACTCTACTGGAAGAAGCTTCACACTGGATCTGTCTTCCTAGGAATGATTGTTGGAACAATCGTTGCAGCAACATTCACATTTGCTGGCCTTCAGCCGCTCGGAATCTTAAGTGGGCTATGGGGCTTGATTGTTAACACGGTCATCTGTGTGATCGGAAGTTTGGCATTGCAAAAAGAAGAGTTTTATTTTGATGATGAAGTTGAGACAGGAACAGAGACTGCTTAATTATTAAATTTAGAAGACTACTCAGGGCGCTGGGTAGTCTTTTTTGCGTTGAATGTGTCAACAGGAACCATTGAACAACTCGTGATTCATTTTTTAACCAACCCGCACGATTTTAAACCAATATTCAAAAAATCATTTACAAACTTTTCAATCATCTTTATAATTAACAATATAGTTTGACTTTTCT
>CALGNY010000229.1 GCA_937958375.1 uncultured Bacillaceae bacterium | reverse complement strand
GATGAGTTACCGGAGTGATCTTTAATGAAAAATGACTATGAGATACGTGGAAATGTTACTGCGGTTTATATCAGATACAAAGGTCGCTTACTAGAAACGATTGTTGACACGGAGGATCTTCCTCTTCTTTTGAACAGTGAATTTAGCTGGTATGCAAAATATGCGAAATCGAACAAATCGCTTTACGTTGTTGGGTACGGGATTAAGAGAAATGGAAAGCAAAAACACATTTTCCTCCACCGACTTCTAATGGGAGACCCAAAAGGAAAACTTGTTGATCATATCAATAACAACACTTTGGATAATAGGCGGTCTAACCTTAGATTAGCAACGGTCTCCCAAAATCTTCAAAACAGAAAAGGAGTGACCAGTCACAATACTAGTGGTTATCGAGGGGTAAGTTTTGATAAGGAATGCGGTAAGTACCGGGCATATATTCGGATAAACAACAAACTTATTCATCTTGGCAGGTTCGATACTGCGGTAGAGGCAGCGAGAGCTGCTTCTGCCGCTAGAAAAAAATATATGCCTTATTCGAAAGAGGCGAGAAAACTTGAAGGTTAGTATTTTGGCGAGTGGTTCAGATGGGAATTGCATATCAATTAAGTCTGAAGAAACAACCATTCTGATTGACGCTGGTATTGCCAAAACAAAGATTGAGAAGCGATTGCTGGAAGTTGGGATCAGAGCCGATGAGATTGATGCCATTTTTATAACGCATGCGCATAGAGACCATGTCAAAGGTTTACCTCTTGCAAATAAATATCACATTCCTGTCTATGCAAGTGAGGGCGAGTGGAAACACATTCAAGGTTTGGATGAAGAGTTGCATTGTCCATTATTTCCAAACGAGTGTATTGTTCTTCCAAACAAAAGTAAGAGTGAAATGACTGTTGACTACTTTAAGACTCATCACGATGCTTACGATTCTTTGGGATATGTGATTGAAGGCGATCAAACAGTCTCCATTTGCCTCGACACCGGAAAGGTAGATTCAGAGATGCTATATGCAATGCAAGACAGCGACATCTACATCATTGAAGCCAATCACGACCCGGATATGGTGCGGGCGTCCAGCTACCCTGTCAGCGTACAAGAACGCATCCTTTCGGACATCGGGCACCTGAGCAACGAACAGGCCGCCACAACGCTACAACGCCTCATACGTGGCAAGGGTGAACGGATATACCTGACGCACCTGTCGAGCGCGAACAACCTTCCAACACTGGCCAGGATGACAGTTATAGATGCATTGAAACGTAAAGGCTTTGAACTGGACAAGCATTACTTTTTGGAGGTGGTTTGAATGCAAATCAAAATGATTAAGGATCTCAAGGTGGGCCATGCCTGGATCCGAAAAGGTGAAGAGTTAACAGTTCGTACACTTCCCGGAAATCCATTTGATTTCAGTCGACCATATCAAGTAATCGACGGAAATCATTCAGGTGTTGAAATCCCACAGGAGTACTGCATAAGCCTTACAGAAAAAAAGACATACACCGAACAGGAATATCACGCTATGAAGGATGACTATGAAAAGAAACTACTCATCATGGAGGACGCGCAAGAATGTAGAGAACGAGAATTGGTAAAAAAGCTGAAGCAAGCTCATGAGGAAAAACAGTTGTTGCAAGAGGAAATTAATGAGCTAATTCAATCCTTACCGATTGAACTAAAGGTAGACCGTATGATAGCGGATTGGCTTGAAGCTGATTATAAAGGCGATGAGGTCACAGATCGACGAAAATTTGCAGAGAAATTAGTTAGCTTCATGAGGAGAGAACTTGAGAAACAAAGCGGGTGAGGTGATTGACAAGACCAACGAAAGAAGGTTTGGAATACTTCCCATTAGACACAGATATTGATCAGGATGACAAAGTCAGTGTTGTCGTTGCTAAGCACGGCATGAAAGGATTCGGGATCATCATCCGGCTGATGATGGAGGTTTATCGTAACGGTTATTTCTATCCCTGGACGGAGAAAGAACAGTACGTACTCTCGATGAAGATCGGGGAGCCGATCGAGAAGGTGAATGAGATCGTGGACGAGTGTCTGAGGTGGGGATTCTTCCACAAAGAGACATACGAACAGCACGGAATCCTCACATCCAAGGGATTTCAGAAACGGTATTTACTAGCCACAAGACGAAGGAAAAACATACAAATTAAACCGGAATATAGCCTAATTGAAGATAATAACACCAGCTTAAGTGAAGTTAATGACGACAATAACTCCGGTTCAACTGTAGATAATGGTGGCAATGAGGATACAGAAACATCACAAAGTAAAAGAAAAGAAAAGAAAGTAAATAACTCTCGTCGCAAAAGAACGTACGACGAGGACAACCAGTATTTTAAAATGGCCAAATACTTTCATGAGAGAGTCTCGGGGGTAGCGGAGGCGGAAGGATTAACCCATCTTGTTATTAAGGCAAATATGCAGAGATGGGCAGATGAGTTTAGGAAGCTAGTAGAGTTAGATGGCGTTAATGACAAACGTCTGATTAGAGACGTAATGGACTGGGTAACAGAGGATCCGTTTTGGAAGACCAACATTCTTTCGGCTGGAAAATTGAGAGATAAATTCACGGAGCTGGCACTGAAGATGAAGTCTTCACAGAAAGCGAAACGACAGCAGTCACAACAGCCGGACCCAAGAGACAAAGAGATAGCCTTTCAACAGTGGATAGCGGAGGGGAACGATCCAGATGCTTTCAACTGGGACAACTGATGTCACAGCGGAACAATCGGTACTGGGGGCCGTCTTTCTGGATCCGGCGGTGCTGGATGATATCACATTCCTTGAACCACGTGACTTTTCAAGTGATCGTCACAGAAAGATATACGAGGTCATGCGGTATCTCATGGACCGAGGAAAAGCAGTCGATGTTGTGACCGTTGCAGAAGAGTATGCGAAATTCGGACGCATGGATGATATGGGCGGCGTGACGTACCTCACAGAGTTGGCTGAATCATGCCCAAGTGCGGCAAATGCAACGCATCATGCAAAAATCGTCCGGTCAAAAGCCATACGTCGGCGTGGGGTAGAGGTGGCGCAAAAAATTGCTGAACTTGCACAGGAAGACTTTGAGACGGACGAGGAGTATTTCGCAGCCGTTGAAGCACTCGTCCACGAAATGAGACCGCAAGAAGTTGGTAGGATGAGGGGTTTCCGAGAGACACGGCAGAAATACTTTGAACACTTGTCAAAGAAGGCTGAATTCATCCCTACAGGGTTTAAACAGTTCGATCAATGGTCAAACGGTCTTGCCAGAGGAGATCTATTTATATCTGCAGGAAGACCTTCAGTTGGAAAAACTGCTCTTGCCCTCCAAAGGCTGTACAGAATCGCTAAACAAAACGTTGGGGTTGTCCTTCTTTATTCCCAGGAGATGGGGGAGAACGAAATAAAAGACCGGATGATAGCGTCGGTAAGCGGAGTTAACTACAACGGAATCCGGAAAAAGAATTTAGACGACAATGAGATGGCTTTAATTGAACGCTATTATTCTGAGCTAGAAAGTCTACCAATTTTCATACAAGATTCATCCGGTGTGACAATAGACGAAGTCCGGGCAACAGCAAGACGTTTCAAGCGGCGATACGGAAAAATCGCTGTGATCGCAGTGGATTATCTCCAAATCATGAGTATACCAGTCAAAAAGAACGAGACCCGGGCACAAGCAATTGGACGTTTGACTAGCACAGCAAAACAAATTGCACGTGACATGAATTGCTGCTTCATGATGCTATCTCAAATGACAAGGGACAGCGAGCAAGCGAAAAAGCCGCAGCTTTCACATCTCAGGGAAAGTGGGAACATAGAGCAGGATGCAGATGTGGTCGAGTTTCTCTGGCATGATCCAAATGATACCCATATGGGTGGGAAAGTAGTGCAGTCTTTCATTGCCAAGGGAAGAAACATCGGAGTTAACGAGTTTAGGTTGTTGTTCAAGGGCTGGCTGATGAGGTTTGAAGAACTGCCGCAGAGGTGAGGCGGATGAATGGCCGGAGGATTGAGACGGAAGAGCAATATCAAAACTCGCTGAAATGGTTG
>CALGNY010000228.1 GCA_937958375.1 uncultured Bacillaceae bacterium | reverse complement strand
GCGTTGTAACTGCCGATAAACTCAGTCTGACTGTCGATAACCGCGTTGTAACTGCCGATAAACTTAGCCTGCCTGTCGATAACGCAGTCCAACTACTGATAAACGCACTCTGACAGTCAATAAACGCAGTCCAACTGTTGAAAACCGCAACCCAACTGCTATTAAACAAAACCAGAAGACCACTGATCCAGTTCACCAACAATCAAAACCAACCAATCGAAAATCAATCACTTCATTTTGTCATTTTACAACTACCTTTGTCGATGTTGTGAAATTTTCATTTGAGTGTAGTAAAATACCATTAACAGCAAACAAGAGGGTGTAAATCGATGCAAACATCAGAAAATTATCGCTCAGGATTTATTGCAATTATCGGACGGCCGAACGTCGGTAAGTCAACTTTCATGAACCACGTCATCGGTCAAAAAGTTGCCATCATGAGCGATAAACCGCAAACGACGCGTAATAAAATTCAAGGTGTTTTAACAACGGATGCTTATCAAATGATTTTTATTGACACACCAGGGATCCATAAGCCTAAGCATCGGCTTGGAGATTTTATGGTCAAATCATCCATAGACACGCTCAATGAAGTGGATGCAGTCATGTTTATGGTCAATGCAAAAGAAGGTTATGGAAAAGGCGACGAATTCATCATTGATAAGTTACAAGGAATTTCTCAGCCGGTATTGCTTGTCATCAATAAGATTGATGAAGTACACCCTGATGAATTATTGCCGTTGATTGAACAGTACCGAACAAAATTACCTTTTGCAGAAGTGGTACCGATTTCAGCGTTGCAAGGGAACAATGTCGATCGTTTACTTGAAGTTTTGGTCAATCACTTACCTGAAGGACCACAGTATTATCCAGAAGACCATGTGACCGATCATCCAGAACGATTTATCATCAGCGAATTGATTCGAGAAAAAGTCCTCCACCATACACGAGAAGAAATACCGCATTCTGTTGCTGTGGTTATTGAATCGATTGAAAGTCGTGAAAATAAAGACGTCATTGATGTACAAGCTACGATTGTCATCGAAAGAAAATCACAAAAAGGGATTATAATCGGAAAACAAGGGAATATGTTAAAACAAATCGGTACCGAAGCAAGAAAAGACATCGAGGCTTTGCTCGGTTCCAAAGTTTTTATGGAACTATGGGTCAAGGTCCAAAAAGATTGGCGTAACCGTATGCATCAGTTGAGGGAGTTTGGTTACCGAGAAGACGAGTATTAATTCATTGATTGAAATGGTAATTATTAAAACTTATGAAGAAACCGATTGCGGTGAAACTAAGGATGAACATTTTTTCAGTTCAAATTAACTGAAAGGTGGAGGGTAAAATGAATATATTACCATGGAAACTATTCGAGAAAACGGGGAACTTAGAAGCCTATTTATTAATGAAACAAGTTGAGGAACTCGATGAGAATGAGGATACAACAGAAAATGCAGAACAACAATCTGTTTCCCAACTCGAACCGAAATAAGGGTAAATGAGAAAGTAAGGGATCATCATGTTGGAAAAAATTGAAGGCGTGGTTATCAGAACAAGAGATTACGGTGAAACCAATAAAATCGTGACCCTGTTCACGGAACGTTACGGAATCATCAGCGGGGTTGCGCGAGGTGCAAAGAAACCTAAGAGTCGAATGGCTGCGGTGACGCAGCCATTTATCTATGGTGTTTTCCTCATGCGTGTATCAACAGGTTTAGGAACCATTCAACAGGCAGAGGTCATAAATAGCATGAGGAAAATCCGCGAAGATATCATAAAAACCGCGTACGCTACATATATTTGTGAATTGATCGCAAAAATTTTAAATGAGAAAGAGCCTTATCGACCGTTGTATCAAGAGTTTTTGGCAAGCCTAGAAAAAATGGCGGATGAAGAGCTTTCACCTGAGATTGTTGCAATGATGCTGGAAATGAAACTGTACCGGATTGGAGGCTTTGCACCCGTTCTACATGAATGCATCAACGGCCATGTCGATGAACCCATCGTTGCTTTTTCTGTTTCGGAGGGTGGCGTTCTTTGTAAGCAATGTCAATACAGTAGCCGGGATGCAGTGAAATTGCCTGTTCAGATACATAAACTTCTAGTGGCGATGAGCCAAACTAGCATCAATCGGATCCGAAATGTCGATCTGAAGAAAGAAACCATTCAGTGGCTCCGTAAAATGCTTGATGACTATTATGACCGTTTTGGCGGGATGTCGATCAAAAGCAAACGATTCTTAGAACAAATCCATCTGCTTGACGATTAAAGGGTGACAAATTTCTAACAATGAGTCACTCTTTATTTAATTTTTACAGATAGTTGTATATAATGAATACCAAACAGTATAACCTAATTGGTAAGGTGGTGAAGTGGATGGAGCTGTCTGATCGTCAAGAAGAAATCGTTTCGATCGTCAAAAATAACGGTCCGATTACCGGTGAAAATATTGCTGAAAAATTAAACCTGACCAGGGCGACATTACGACCTGATTTGGCCATCCTCACAATGGCAGGATTTTTGGATGCCCGCCCACGAGTCGGTTATTATTATACAGGAAAAACGAGTAATGAATTGATGTCAGAAAATATTAAAAAAATGAAAGTAAGCAAGCATTTCTCTGTACCCGTTGTTGTCAATGAGCATGTGAGTGTGTATGATGCCATTACGACGATGTTCTTGGAGGATGTGGGCACTTTGTTCGTCGTTAACGATCAGGCTCATTTAGTCGGTGTCCTTTCCCGCAAAGATTTATTGCGAGCGAGTCTCGGCCAGCAAAATTTACAGGAAGTGCCTGTACATATCATTATGACACGGATGCCGATGATCAAAGTTTGTCATAAAGATGATTTATTGATCGATGTCGCCAGCAAACTGATTGAAAATCAAATCGATGCACTCCCAGTGGTCCAAGAACGCAACCAAGGTCTGGAGGTCATCGGACGGGTAACCAAAACCAATGTGACACGTGCATTTGTCGAATTAGTTTCTGAGGAATAAAAAGGAGGGAGCACATGAGTCCTTTTAAATTTTATGTTTTATCCGATTCGGTCGGTGAGACGGCTGAACTTTTGGCCAAAGCAGCATTAAGCCAATTTAACGGGCATGAAGATAAAATTCACCGGATTCCCTATGTGGACGATGAAGGTACCCTACGTGAATCTGTTTTGACCGCAAAAGAAAATAATGGGATTATCGCATTTACGCTAGTCAAACCCGAGCTTCGCGAAAAGCTAGTCGAATTCGCCAACAAAGAACAAGTCATCGCTGTAGATCTATTGGGTCCACTATTGGAAAAGCTGGAAGAGCACTTAGACATCAAGCCTAAACTACAACCAGGCTTAGTCCATAAGTTAGACGAAGATTATTACAAGCGAATTGAAGCAGTAGAATTCGCAGTTAAATATGATGATGGCAGAGATGCGAAAGGTATTGTCAAAGCGGATTTGGTTTTGATCGGATTATCTCGGACATCCAAAACACCACTTTCACAATTTTTGGCACATAAACGAATCAAGGTCGCCAATGTACCGATCGTTCCTGAAGTCGAGCCGCCGGAAGAACTATTCCAAGTCGATCCAAAAAAATGTATCGGATTGAAAATCGATAGTAAAAAATTAAATGATATTCGGAAGGAACGATTGAAATCGCTTGGATTAGCGGATACGGCAAATTATGCAAAATTAGAACGGATTGAGCAAGAGAACAAATTCTTCGATCGGGTCGTCGATAAAATCGGTTGTGAAACGATTGATGTATCCAACAAAGCTGTCGAAGAGACCGCCAATATCATTATGGAAATTTACCATAAAAACCATAAATGAAAATAATTGTTTTGACTCGCCGGCTGGCGGGTCTTCATTTTGCCGACAAATCGTGGAAAATCAGTTTACCCTCACAATAAAATAACGATTATTCGGCAAAAAGTTCGCATTTTGGACATGTTTGTTTTATAATCAATATTTGTGAGTCATGTTATGGTGAATCAATCGTTCGATGACTGGTCTGGTGAACATCCTAGAAAATCACATAACAAACATCTATGTACATAAAGTCCCCACATCGTCCTCAAAACGTTTTTGATTCAACCAATAAGGGTAAAAACAGAATATATAATTTTGCCGATCTGATGATGTTCACCAATTTTTCATAAAAAAATGTCGAGATTTGAAGGTATTTTTGTAAGGATATCGAATCATTAATAAACATGGTGATAAAAATGAGGAAAATCCCTGAGGAAGTCGTCGATCGGCTCCTGACCAATAATGATATCGTGGATGTCATTAGTGAGTATGTCCAATTATCCAAAAAGGGAAGAAACTTTTTTGGTTTATGTCCTTTTCATGGAGAGAATACGCCGTCTTTTTCTGTTTCACAGGAGAAACAGATTTTTCATTGTTTCGGCTGCGGAAAAGGAGGGAATGCTCTCCGTTTTCTGATGGAAATCGAGTCTGTTCCATTCACAGAAGCCATTCAAATGCTTGCCCAAAAAAGCGGAGAAGAGCTATCAAGTGAATGGCTTGTTCAATCACAAGAATCTTCAATTTCCAAAGAACAAGAAGGTGTATTGGAAGCTTACGATTGGTCTGCAAAACTGTTTCATCACGTGCTTAAGCATACCTCTGAAGGAAAAGAAGGAAGAAATTATCTTGAAAATAGAGGATTTAAGCAAGAGACTATCGAAAAATTCCAATTAGGGTTCTCGCCTGAGCGCGATGAATTTCTTGCGGCCTTTCTGAAAGGCAAAGGTTTTGAACTGGAACATCTTGCAACATATGGACTTGTCCACTCAACAGAACAAAGTACGTATTATGATCGTTTCAGAGGGCGAGTGATTTTTCCGATCCGAAATCATCAAGGCAAAACCATTGCTTTCGGCGGAAGAGCAACCCAGCAACACCAAGAACCGAAGTATTTAAACAGTCCTGAATCTAAGCTTTTCCATAAAGGCAGGATTTTATACAACTTTCATCTCGCAAGAAAACATTTTCAAAAAGAAAAAGAAGTTATTCTGTTTGAAGGCTATATGGATGTCGTCAAGGCCGATCAAGCGGGTGTCCATCATGCCGTGGCAACATTGGGTACGAGTGTTTCCGATCTTCATGCCAAAACATTAAAACGGTACGTCGATCAGGTGGTCGTTTGTTTTGATGGAGATGAAGCTGGAAAGCATGCGAGTTTTAAAGCGGCAAACACATTAAAAAAAGCCGGTTTAGAGGTCAGAATAGCTGCTATTCCGGATCAAATGGATCCTGATGAATATATTGACCATTATGGTGGAGAATATTTTAAACAGAAAGTTCTCCAACCTGCACAAACCTATATTGCATTTGCGCTTCGCTATTTCAAAAATGATTACAACCTGAATTTGGATCACGATCGAATTGCGTACATTGAAAAGGCTTTGGATATCATTGCGACGAGCGATCAAGCCGTCGAGCGTGATTTTCATCTGAAGGAGCTACAAGATTCTTTTCAATTGAACCGGGAAACATTGGTCGATGAAATCGAAAAAAGAGTATCCAGAATAAAGAAATCCAAGCAGGTTAAAGCTAAAACAGGTAAGAATACGCGGCAAGCCACCAGTCAGCACCAAAAGAACAGTCAAATCTATCCTGCCTATCAAACGGCAGAAAGGCATTTGATTGCCCATATGCTGAAAGATGTTTCCTTAGCCGATCAAGTTCAACAGCGGTTGGGTTCATCCCTGAATGTCCAAGAGCATCAAGTGTTGGTCACTTATCTGTATGCCTTTTATGAAGAAGGTAATGAACCGAATGTCAGCCAATTTGTTGAACGACTTCCTGAGGAGCCATATAAGCAATTAGCCATTGAACTCTCTTTGATGGAGACGAAAGAATTCTTGGAACCAAATGAACTGGAAGATTACTTTCTTGCGATTGAAAAAGAAAGTGATATAGATCAAGAAATTCGGGCATTGGAATCGATGTTGAAACGAGCAGAGAGAGAGAATGATCCGAAGTCAGCAGCACGAATAGGTATGAAAATGCTTGAATTGAGGAAGAAAAGTAATATATCCAAGCTAACGTAGTCAGTTTGGAAGGAGGGGTTTGCATGGCTGAAAAGCCAATTGATCAAGAATTGACTTTGGAACAGTCCAAGGATCAACTACTGGAAATCGGAAAAAAACGTGGTGTACTCATTTATGAAGAGATTGCAGATAAATTGGGGCACTTTGAATTGGATTCCGAACAAATGGATGAATTTTATGAGACGCTTGCAGAACAAGGTATCGATCTGATCGGAGAAAACGAAGATGATCCGAATATGCAAAAGATCTCAAAAGAAGAAGAGTTTGATGTTAACGATCTGAGCGTACCTCCTGGAGTTAAAATCAACGACCCAGTACGTATGTATCTAAAAGAAATCGGTCGTGTCGATCTGTTGACTGCCGATGATGAAATCGATCTCGCTCATCGCATTGAACAAGGAGACGAAGAGGCCAAGAAGCGATTGGCCGAGGCAAACCTACGCCTGGTCGTCAGTATCGCCAAACGGTATGTCGGACGGGGCATGTTATTTTTAGACTTGATTCAAGAAGGAAATATGGGTCTCATCAAAGCAGTTGAAAAATTTGATTACCGTAAAGGTTTCAAATTCAGTACGTATGCAACGTGGTGGATCCGCCAAGCGATTACACGTGCGATTGCTGACCAAGCGAGAACGATCCGGATTCCTGTACACATGGTTGAAACCATCAATAAATTGATCCGTGTACAACGTCAATTGTTGCAGGATTTAGGTCGTGAACCGACACCAGAAGAAATCGCTGAAGAAATGGAATTCACACCGGATAAAGTCCGTGAAATCTTAAAGATTGCTCAAGAGCCGGTCTCACTTGAAACACCTATTGGTGAAGAAGATGATTCTCATTTGGGAGACTTCATTGAAGACCAAGAGGCGACATCACCTTCCGACCATGCTGCCTATGAGCTTTTGAAAGAGCAGCTTGAAGACGTATTGGATACATTGACGGATCGTGAAGAAAATGTGCTACGACTTCGTTTCGGATTAGATGACGGACGAACGCGTACACTCGAGGAAGTCGGGAAAGTTTTTGGCGTCACACGGGAACGGATTCGACAAATTGAAGCAAAGGCTCTACGCAAATTAAGACACCCTAGCAGAAGCAAGCGACTGAAAGACTTTTTGGAATAATAGCTTCGCGGAGGCTAGGATGAATAAAGAAAAAGTTATCCTTGAAGAAATTAAATATTGGAAGAAAAACCAACTGCTTCCGGATCACTATTGTGATTTCCTGATTGCTTTATACACGTATGGAGAAGGATTACCAGAAGAGACGCAAGAGAAGAGTTCATCCAAGTTCCATATCGGAATCCTCCTAGACTTGCTTCTTCTTGTTCTTCTTCTTCCACTTTCTTTCTTGTTGGTTCAACTTTTTTCAAATCAAACATTCTTTCAAGTCCTGTCTTTTTCAGTCATTTTACTGATTGTCGGGGGTCATTGGTATTATTTTCATCAGAAGCAGTCGATCTATCGGCACATTGCCATTGTACTTTTTATGTTGATCGGGTTAATCGGCTCAACAGCCATCGTATATGACCTACTTGGTACTGGTTTTTGGTTAAATACATTGATCGCGCTCCATGGAGTTGGTTGGGTGGTTGTTGGTTACTTGAAAAAAATGTATTATCTAATTGCTTCCGGTTTGATCGCCATGCTATTATTCATTGTTTTGATTGTTATATAAATCTTCACATTTTATCTCTTTTCTCTCCGGCAATTTTCGAGTAAAATGGATATAGCTTTGTATACAAATATGAAAACTACATAGAAACGACTGAAGGAGGTCAATTTCAATGAAAAGAAACGCAGCTGCACCATATTATTTAATTGGAATCTTAGGTATATTAGCTATGATCATTATGGGCGGTGTCGGTATGGCACAGATGAACCAAGCAGAAGGCGAAGGAGAAGAAAGCTCTGAATCGCAAGACTTGGCCCCAGAGGATATCTACAGCAATAACTGTATGTCTTGTCACGGTGAAGATTTAGGTGGTGGAACGGGTCCTGATCTGACTGACGTAGGAAGTAGCTATGATGCTAGCGAGATTGTAGAAATCATCCAAAATGGTAAAGGACAAATGCCAGCGATCAACCTAGACCCAAGTAATGCGGAAAAAGTTGCTGAATGGTTAGTGGATGGAGCAGGCAATTAAGAATACGAACGAATAATCCGGAAGCAAAAGAACATCTTTTGTTTCTGGATTTTTTAAATAAGAAAGGTATGACGGTTGAATGAATCTGGAATTATCCGATCGGTTACAACAAATTATTGATTTTATACCGAAAGACACAGAAAAATTTGCCGATATCGGTTCCGACCATGCTTATTTACCGTGTGCCGTTTGCTTATCTGATCCACATGTTCAGGCAATAGCAGGGGAAGTCAATCGAGGGCCTTATGAGTCGGCTAAATCACAAGTGAACAAGTTGAACCTAGACGAACGAATTGATGTACGACTTGGTGATGGGCTTGAAGTGGTTGAGCCCAATGAGGTGGACACGATTGTCATTGCTGGTATGGGTGGAACGCTCATCCGAACGATTCTTGAACGCCAACCAGCTAAATTGGCTGGCGTAAACCGGTTGATCCTTCAACCGAATATTGATGCTTTCTCGATTCGAGAGTTTGCGGTTGAATACGGTTATCAGATTATAGCTGAACGGATCATGAATGAAGACGGCTATCTGTATGAAATCATTGTTTTGGAGAAATCCAAGGAGCCTTACCAGTTAAGTGAAAAAGAAATGTATTTAGGCCCTATTTTGATGAAAGAAAAGAACGATGCTTTTCGAGAAAAATGGCGACATGTCCACACAAAAAAAGAAAAAATCATTCAACAAATGAAACAGGCCAAGTGCCCAGATGATGAGAAAATAAAGCTTTTTGAGCGCCAAAAAAAGTATATTGAGGAGGAATTGCAATGACGACGGTCAATGATGTCATACGTGTGATGGAGCGGATTGCTCCCAAAAATTTAGCTTTTGAAGGCGATCGAATCGGTTTGCAAGTCGGTAGTCGTAACCAACCTGTCAAACGAGTGATGGTTACCTTGGACGTACTAGAATCCGTTGTCGATGAAGCGATCGAAAAAGAAGTGGATCTAATCATTGCTCATCACCCGTTTATTTTTAAGCCCTTCCAAGAAATCAATTGGGACAGTGAAAAAGGGAAGATCGCCAAGAAGCTGCTCACGCATGAGATTTCAGTTTTCGTGGCACATACGAACTTGGATATTGCCAAGGGCGGTGTAAATGACCTTTTAATGGAAAAACTAGGGTTTGAACATACGGATGTACTTGTGGAAACAACGACAGAAAAATTGTACAAGCTTGTGATTCACGTTCCAAAAGATCATGAAAATGAACTTCGAAATGCGCTTGCTGAGGCTGGAGCCGGGTACATCGGAAATTATAGTCATTGTACGTTTAATCTGGAAGGAATCGGGACTTTTAAGCCACAGGAAGGCGCCGATCCCTATATCGGTTCAGCAAATGAACTGGAGCGAGTAGAAGAATATCGCATGGATACGATCGTACCTGAATCAATATTAGATCTCACGATTGAATTGGCCAAACAAGCTCACCCTTATGAAGAAATGGCGTACGATGTTTACCCTCTTCATCTGAAAGGCGACCCTTATGGCTTAGGCCGGATCGTGACCATGGATGAACCAATGACTTTAAAAGAGTTGGCCGAACAGGTCAAAGAAGCATATCACGTGCCGAATCTTCGGTTTGTCGGAAATCCAAACAAAACCATCCGAACGATTGCAGTCATTGGTGGCGATGGCAATAAGTATATTGCACATGCCAAACGGATGGGTGCTGATGTATTGATTACGGGTGACGTTTATTTTCATACCGCTCATGACGCACTTGGTATGGGTTTAGCCATGATTGATCCTGGACATCACATCGAAGAGGTCATGAAAGAAGGATTGAAAGATCGACTTAAAGATGAAGAACCGACTCTTGACATTGTTTCTTCGGATACAATCACGGAACCATTCACTTTTCTGGTTAACGAATAAGTCAGCATTTTCATATAAATCCGAATTCATGACACTTCATTGACAGGTTAAGTTCCAGTTGATAGTCTTTTAATAATATTTAAACCAACTAAGGGGGCGCTGTACATGTGGGAAGATAAGTTCAAGAAAGAGGGTTTGACATTTGATGACGTTTTATTGGTACCCCAAGCCTCATCGGTGTTACCGAAAGACGTGAATGTAGAAGTGTCATTAACAGATACATTGCAGTTAAAAATCCCGATTATGAGTGCTGGGATGGATACAGTTACTGAGTCGGCGATGGCAATCGCGATGGCCAGACAAGGTGGACTAGGTGTCATTCATAAAAATATGTCAATTGAAGAGCAAGCGGAACAGGTAGACAAAGTGAAACGTTCCGAGCGAGGCGTGATCACCAATCCATTTTATCTTCTGCCTGATCACCAGGTGTATGACGCAGAATACTTAATGGGCAAGTATCGAATATCAGGTGTTCCGATTGTGAATAATGAAGACGAACAAAAACTTGTCGGGATTATTACCAATCGAGATCTTCGTTTTATGGAAGACTATTCTTTACCGATTCGTGAAGTCATGACGAAAGAGGACTTGATTACAGCCCCTGTCGATACATCACTTGAAGAAGCCGAACAAATTCTTCAATCCCATAAAGTCGAAAAATTACCATTGGTTGATGATGATGGTGTATTGAAGGGATTAATTACTATCAAAGACATTGAAAAAGTGATTGAATATCCGAATTCTGCAGTAGACAAGCAGGGACGTTTGCTGGTGGCAGCCGCGATCGGTGTCACGGGTGATGTGATGGTGCGTGCACAACAGTTGGTTGAAGCAGGAGTAGATGCATTAGTGATCGATACGGCTCATGGCCATTCTGAGGGTGTGTTGGAGACCATCAAAAAAGTAAAAGATGGTTTTCCGGATGTTAACTTGATTGCAGGGAATGTAGCGACGAAAGAAGGCACAAAGGCGCTGATCGACGCAGGAGCGGATGTGGTGAAAGTCGGAATCGGCCCAGGTTCGATCTGTACGACTCGTGTGGTTGCAGGAGTCGGTGTCCCACAAATCACAGCCGTTTATGATTGTGCAACAGAAGCAAGAAAACATGGCATCAGTATCATTGCTGACGGTGGAATCAAATATTCGGGTGAAGTCGTCAAGGCGTTGGCTGCTGGAGGACATGTCGTCATGTTGGGCAGTATGCTTGCAGGAACCAATGAAAGTCCGGGTGAGGTTGAAGTATTCCAGGGAAGACAATATAAAGTGTATCGTGGAATGGGTTCTGTTGCTTCCATGGAAAAAGGCAGTAAAGACCGTTATTTCCAAGGTGAAGCGAAAAAGTTTGTCCCTGAGGGAATTGAAGGTCGCGTGCCTTATAAAGGAACCATCGCTGACACGATCTATCAGCTCGTCGGCGGCCTTCGCTCCGGAATGGGATACTGTGGAACCAAGGATTTAAACGCACTCCGTGAAGAGTCTCAATTCGTCAAAATTACGAACGCTGGTTTAATCGAAAGTCATCCACATGATGTTCAAATCACGAAGGAGTCCCCGAATTATTCGATGTAAACGGTGCTTTATATTTAGATGAAGGGTGAGAGGTGCAACGCATGAAAGAGATCAATGAAAAAATTATCATTTTGGATTATGGGAGCCGATATAATCAACTCATCACACGTCAAATACGGGAATTAGGGGTTTATAGTGAGTTGCATCCCCATGACCTGTCTGCAGAAGAGATTCAATCGATGAATGTGGATGGCATCATCTTATCCGGCGGGCCGAATAGCGTTTTTGAAGAAGGCGCATTTACGATTGATGAAGAAATTTTTGAATTAGGTATACCTATTTTAGGGATTTGTTACGGTATGCAACTGATGGCGTATCAACTGGGCGGAAAAGTTGAACCGGCTTTACAACGAGAGTACGGGAAAGCAACGGTTAAAGTTCAAGGGAAGCCTGAATTATTTAAAACATTACCAGACGAGCAAATTGTATGGATGAGTCATGGAGACCATGTGATTGAAGTTCCTGACCGTTTCCAAGTAGATGCCTCTAACATCTCTTGTCCAATTGCAGCCATGAGCGATTCAACTAGAAAGTTTTATGGTGTGCAGTTTCATCCTGAAGTGAACGATACGATTTATGGTAATGATCTGTTGCGTAATTTTGCCATCGATATTTGTGGTTGCTCCGGTGAATGGACAATGAAACAGTTCATTGACATCGAAGTGGACAAAATCAGAGAGTCTGTCGGAGATCGAAACGTGCTCTGTGCATTAAGTGGAGGGGTGGATTCTTCCGTTGTAGCGGTATTGCTCCATAAGGCAATCGGTGATCAATTGACATGTATTTTTGTTGATCATGGACTCCTCCGCAAAAATGAAGCAGATGAAGTCATGAAAATGTTCTCTGAAGGTTTTCATATTCATGTCATTCAAGTTGACGCAAAAGATCGGTTCCTTTCAAAACTACAAGGTGTCGAGGATCCGGAGAAGAAGCGGAAAATCATCGGGAATGAATTTATTTATGTGTTCGATGAAGAAGCAACGAAAATTGAGGAAGTTGACTTTCTGGCACAGGGGACGCTTTATACGGATGTCATCGAAAGCGGCACAAAGACAGCTCAAACCATTAAAAGCCACCATAATGTCGGTGGTTTACCCGAAAAAATGAATCTGTCATTAATTGAACCATTGAACACGTTGTTTAAAGATGAAGTCAGGAAGCTCGGTGAAGAGCTGGGCATCCCTGAGCACATTGTTTGGAGACAACCCTTCCCGGGACCCGGACTTGCCATTCGTGTACTTGGTGAAGTCACTGAGGAAAAGCTCGAAATCGTTCGTGAGTCTGATGCGATTTTACGAGAAGAATTTATGCTGGCAGGGTTGAATAAAGAAGTATGGCAGTACTTCACTGTGTTGCCGGGAATTCAAAGTGTTGGCGTGATGGGCGACCAACGGACTTATGACCATACTGTCGGGATCCGGGCTGTCAATTCTGTGGATGGTATGACATCGACGTGGGCGAGGATTCCATATGACGTATTGGAGAAAGTATCCAGTCGGATCGTCAATGAAGTCCCACATGTCAATCGAATCGTTTATGACATAACGTCTAAGCCACCTGCGACGATCGAATGGGAATAATAAAACGCAGAAGCTGTCAAAGGAAACCCAACCTTTGGCAGTTTTTTATGTATTCAAAAACGTTAATTGTCATCTCGGGTCGGGTATACCTCTAACGAATGGGCTAGACGTGATTGTACTGGAGGTAGAGAAATGACAACCATCGAAGAACCTATCGTGATTATTGATTTTGGTAGTCCGTTAAACAAGGTTATGAGAAGAAAAATTAGAGAATTAAATGTTTACTCCATGCTTGTACCTGAAAATATCACAGCAGAAGAAATCAAACAATTGAATCCGAAGGGCATTATCCTAGGTGCTAGCCCGGCAAGTATCTATACGGATGACGCACCTAAACCAGACCCGAAAATCTTTGACTTGAATCTTCCGAAACTAGGTGTTTGTTATGGTTTACAAACAATTACACAGTTTTATGGTGGAGTGGTTGAAAATACGAGACAGAACGAATTTGGGATCGTCGAAATCGAGATTGAAAATAAGAATAAACTATTGAAGGGGTTACCTACAGAGAATACCGTTCATATGAGTCATGGTGATCGAGTTTACGAAGCACCAGAAGGGTTTTCAGTTGATGCTCATTCACCAGGGTGTCCAATCGCAGCAATCAGTCATGAAGAACAACAGATATACGGCGTACAGTTTCACCCTGAGATGGAAGCTTCAAAAAACGGTGATGATATCTTACGAAACTTTTTATATGACATCTGCGGCTGTAAACCAAATTGGACGATGGGAAATTTGCTGCCACAGTTGATTGACGACATTCGCTATCAAGTAGGGAACGATCGGGTCATACTACCGATTGGCGGCGGATTGCAATCAACGGTCTTGGCAGTTTTATTGCATCAAGCGATTGGCGAACAAATGGTAGGACTATTTATTGATCATGGATTATTTAGAAAAAACGAACCCGAACAAGTGACGAATGTTTTAACGGATCGTTTCGGTTTGGATTTGATCTATTTAGATGAACGTGAAACCTTCCTAGATAAACTTGAAGAATTTGAAAAGAATATTGAGAAAGAACGAGCGTTCATGAACCAACTGATTAACATACTTCAGAAGGAATTAAGTCAACGGGAGAATATCGTCTGGTACGCAACAGATGAAATAATTGATCGGGAGAAGCCAAATGAACAGCGTGAAAATGGAATATCCAAACCTGAAGAAGCTCTTCAACTCAGAGTATTGGAACCCTTGAAGAAGTTACATTTTCACGAATTAAAAGAACTAGGGAAGGAGCTAAGAATTCCAGAATATATTCTGAATCAACAGCTTTTCCCTGAAACCGGCTTGGCAACACGAGTGAAGGGGAAAGTGACTGATCATAAAACAAAAATCCTTCGAGAGAGTGAAGCCATCGTTCAAGCAGAAATATTCCATGAAGGTCTAGAAAAAGATATCTACCAATATTATGCACTGTTATTGCAAGAGGATCCTGATTTCACAGCAGAGCAGGGCTCCCCTAACTACCCCATTCTTATTCGTATGATTGAATGGAAAAATTCACAGCAAACGAAATGGTCAAGAATTCCCTATGCGGTCATGGAGAAAATATCCCGGCGAATCACAAACGAAGTCACAGACGTTTCTCAGGTGTATTTCGATATCACCGTAAATCCTATTCCGGATCAATAAATTTCTAAGTTTAATGACATTCTGTTAATGGATGAAGCTACCTAACCGGTCATGATGGTTATGGTAGCTTTTTCACGTTTTTGTAGTTGAAAGGCATTGCGCTAATGGACGACGATCGCTTCTATTGGACAATTCACTCATCTATTGGGAAATCACACGATTACGGCGGATAACCGTCAGGATGTCGCTCGTTCTATTGGAAAATCAGCTCTTCTATTGGACCATTCACTTTTCTATTGGAAAATCACACGTTTCCGGTTGTTAACCGTCAGAATGTTGCTCGTTCTATTGGAAAATCAGCTCTTCTATTAGACAAAACTTCTCCCTATTGGACGAAATGTATAATCTAATGGACGTTTTTGAAATTCTATTGGACAAAATCGAGGTTCTTATGGACAAAATCGCATTTTTATTGGAAAAAAGATCTACCTATTGGAAAAACCACACACCTATTGGACACTCATCACGCCTATTGGACAAATACCTATGTCTATTGGAAAATCACCCAATACGGCAATAAAAAAACAGTATGTTGCATTTCGGAACGGTCGGCAATTTTCAAAAGCCAATAAAGTAAAAACTGTTCCAACTACCTCAATCAGGTGAGCAGGAACAGTTTTATAGTTTATTTAATGGTCGCACGGTTTTTCTTGGCTGGCTTTTTGTTCGGTTTAACTTTCGGCAATATTTTTTTGCTGGATACCAAGCTTTCTCGGCTCCATGTTGATTCATCATTTTCATCATAGTTTTCAATGAATTTGATGACTTCCTTGGCAATCGGTGTCGGAGTCGAAGCACCAGCGGTTACGGCTACCTTTTCACAACCTTTTAACCATTCGAGCTTAATTTCAGAAACATCAGCAATGCGATAAGCTTCTGTATTTGCCAATTCTTTAGAGACTTGGGCTAAACGATTGGAGTTGTTACTCATTGGATCACCGACAACCAACGTCAAATCAGCATCTTTTGCCTGCTCAGCGACAGCTTCTTGACGGACCTGAGTCGCCATGCAAATCTCTTGTACCATCTCGGTTTGCGGGTATTTTTCTTGTACGAGAAGCATGATATCGTGAACATCCCACTGACTCATGGTTGTTTGGTTTGTGACTACAATTTTGGAAGATGGATCGATGTTTAGATCTTTAACATCTTCCTCCGTTTGGATTAAATGAACATGATCAGGCGCAACACCAACCGCACCTTCAGGCTCTGGATGACCTTTTTTGCCGATATAGACGATCTCAAAGCCTTCTGATACTTTTTCACGAATTAAATCATGGGTTCTAGTGACATCCGGACAGGTCGCATCCAGAACGGTTAAGCCTTTATCTTCCGCTACTTTTTGGACTTCCGGAGAAACGCCATGAGCGGTGAAAACAACCGTACCTTCATCGATATCTTTCAAGAGTTCAAGTCGAGATTTACCTCGTTGATCTAACGTGACAACACCTTCATCTTTAAATGCATTCGTCACGTGGCTATTATGAACAATCATCCCAAGTATATAGATTGGCCGAGGGAGATTCGGGTCCCTAGCTGCATTACTTGCGATTACCATTGCATCAACGACACCATAACAATATCCCCTAGGTGCTATTTTGATGACTTCCATGTATTGATTTCCTCCTCATCAGACACACATATAATATCTCTTCCATAACCATTATAAGGCCTATCGACTACTTTTACAAAAGGTTAGGACGTTGGCATTTCAGTGAAATGTGATTTATAATAAATGTTGTCAATCCAAAAGGAGAAATGGACTTATGAACCGAACCTTTAACCATTACCCAATCAGTCAACAAATGAATGAGATTATTGGCCGATTAGGCTTTAAAAAACCGACTGAAATCCAACATGAAGTTATTCCACAAGCTTTCCAAAAACGGAATATTATTGGACAATCCCAAACGGGTACAGGTAAAACGCATGCCTATTTGATTCCGATGTTCGACCAAATCGATTCGGAACAGGAAACCGTACAAAAACTGATCATTGCTCCGACTCGTGAACTAGCCATGCAAATATATGAAGAAATCAAGAAAATGATCGAGTACGGAAATGAGATGAACTGGACTGCCCGCCTTGTGATTGGGGGGACGGATAAAAACCGAGAGCTCCAAAAAATGAAGACTCAGCCACACATCGTCGTCGGTACACCTGGACGGATCCTAGATTTCATGAAAGAGCAAGCGATCCGGACAGCGGATATTGACTCTGTGGTGTTGGATGAAGCAGATCTGACCATTGACCTTGGCTTAATTCATGAGGTCGACCAAATTCTGTATCGACTCAAAGAAGATATTCAGATCTCTGTGTTCTCAGCTACCATTCCGACGAGTCTTAAGCCATTCTTAAAAAAATATCTATCCAATCCATTACACATCGAAATCGATCAAGAGTCCTTAAGTCCCGAAAAGTTGGAGCACCGATTAATTCCATTGCGCCATCGGAATGAAGCAGACCTATTGATCGAAGCATCGAAACTCATCCACCCCTATATTGCATTGGTATTCGTCAACAAAAAAGAAAATGCGGACGAGTTGGCCAATGAGTTGTTGTCGAAAGGATTTGAAGTAGGCGTTATCCACGGAGGGCTAAAACCTCGGGAACGGAAACGGACCCTACAGGATTTAAAGTCGCTTCGTTTCCAATATATCGTGGCAACGGATCTCGCTGCTCGAGGAATTGATATCCCGGGTGTCAGCCACGTATTCAATGCTCAATTGCCACAAGACATTGATGCCTATATCCACCGGGTCGGACGGACGGCACGAGCAGGATTGGAAGGAACCGCCGTCAGTTTTTATGCCGATCGAGATATCCCTTTGATCGAAAAGTTAGAAGAAAGAGGGATGTCTTTTACGAATATGGACATCAAAAACGGTGAGTGGGTTGAAGTCAAAGAATGGAATGAGCGGAAAAAACGCCAGCGAAAAGAATCTGAGTTAGATGCACAGGCGTGGAAGCAGGTCAGGAAGCGAAAGAAAGTAAAACCGGGTTATAAAAAGAAGATGAAATCTGAAAAAGACCAAATCAAAAAGCGATTAAAGAAAGAGCAATTCAGAAATAAAAGACGATAACAGGAAGGGGAAAACGAGAATGATATTAGGTTCACATGTGTCAATGAGCGGGAAGAAAATGTTGCTTGCATCGAGTGAGGAAGCTGTATCTTACGGTGCGAATACGTTTATGATCTATACAGGTGCGCCACAAAACACAAGAAGAAAAGCGATTGAAGAGTTGAATATCGAAGAAGGTAAAGCGCATATGAAGGAGCATGGAATTGATGAAATTATTATTCATGCACCTTACATCATCAATATCGGAAACACAACGAAGCCGGAAACGTTTGAGCTTGGAGTCAATTTCCTGCGCAGTGAAATCGACCGTACGGAAGCAATCGGTGCAAAGCAGATCGTCCTTCACCCTGGTGCTCATGTCGGTGCCGGAGCTGATGCTGGAATCAAAAAAATTATCGAAGGATTGAATGAAGTTCTGGAGCAAGAAGAGTCTGTCCAAATTGCATTAGAGACGATGGCCGGTAAAGGATCAGAATGTGGACGAAGCTTTGATGAACTCGCAAAAATCATCGATGGCGTAACACATAACGAAAATCTATCCATATGCTTTGATACCTGTCACGTGCACGATGCCGGCTATGATATCGTCAACGACTTCGATGGAGTGATGAAGGAGTTCGATGACATTATTGGATTAGATCGGCTGAAGGTACTTCATATCAATGACAGTAAAAACGAACGTGGTGCACGAAAAGACCGCCATGAAAATATCGGATTCGGTCATATTGGATTTGAAGCGTTGCATCGAATCATCAATCAGCCTGAATTCAGCGAGATTCCAAAGATTTTGGAAACGCCATATGTCGGAGAAGATAAAAAGAATCGAAAACCACCTTATCGATTTGAAATCGACATGTTGAAAGGTGATGTTTTCGATGAGGATCTTAAAGAAAAAATTATGAATCAATAAGAAGCCTAAAGTAAGTGCTCGAGATTATATTCCTTCACAAGGGATTCAAGTAATTTTTGAGCATGGTCGGCTTCTTGTCGACCAATGTTTTTTTCAATATAACGAAATGTCGACGATCGATCTTTTTGGGAAAAAAGGTCGATCTTATTTTTTTTGATGAATCCAAGTAACGATTCTGCTTGTGAGTGGGTTAGCGGAATATTGTATTTTTGGCTATACCCCACGATCTCCTGAGGTGTCGTTTGCGCAAGTTTCATCCGGACAATGTGTTTAATCATGTGATCACCTTTCTTCAGTTCATTCATACAGTTCTATCTATATGACGAAAAGAGCAAGTTGCATCAGATAAATACCTATATAATATATGATTGGTTCAGTCAAAAAATGATTGTGAAAATCCAATGTTTCCGTAATGAAATCAACTGAGTTACACATACTACAGACAGAATACGTATAGTGGAGGCATTGGAATCATGACGAATCAAAATGAATCTGAAAATAAGCATGAACAGAAGGAATCAGAGGGAATTGTACAAAGTCACCATGTTCATGAACAAAATACAGAAGAAGAGGTAACTTCAAAAAATCAAAATAATCAATACGAAGAAGAATTCTCAGCAGATGCACCGGCGATCAATCCCCATGAGATTTCAAGATCGAAAGTACGTCAATATGATAAGCGGACAAACATGAGCGTTCGCGCACAACATGGTTGGGGATGGCTTGCGGTTGGTGTAGCGATTATTTCGCTATTTACGTGGACAATCTTTTTCGCGTTGGTTGGTACAGTCCTCGGAGTTTACGCAATTCGAAGAAATAGCGTTTTTCTAGGGAATACGGCTATCGTTTTGGCGATCTTTTCTGTACTCTTCCGGTTAATGGTGAATCCGATTATATAGCCAGAATACAGAAGAAGTTTTCCGTTTCGCCATTTTGGCTCAATCCGATCATTGTTCAACAAAATAAGCCGGTAATGATTCGCATCATCACCGGCTTAGGAACTTATGCATTTAGATTTTCTTTTTGTTTTTCTTCTTCTTGTTTACGGTAGTGTTCTTCAGCCAAAATATCAATTTCTTTTTTCAATTCTTCTACCATCGTTTCTTCTGGTACTTTACGAACGGTTTTTCCGTGGCGGAACAGCAATCCTTCACCTCGAGCACCAGCGATTCCGATGTCGGCTTCACGGGCTTCACCCGGACCATTCACCGCACAACCTAGTACAGATACTTTGATTGGTGCGTGGATTTTTGAGATATATTCTTCGACTTCGTTCGCGATTTTGATCAAGTCAATTTCGATTCTTCCGCATGTCGGGCATGAAATCAATGTTGCGGCATTTGCTGCAAGTCCAAATGTTTTCAATAACTCACGGGCCACTTTAACCTCTTGGACAGGGTCTGCACTGAGTGAAATCCGTAATGTGCTGCCGATGCCTTTACTTAGAATGACACCGAGTCCTGCAGCACTTTTGACAGAACCAGCAAAGAACGTACCCGATTCAGTAATACCTAGGTGAAGCGGATATTGAATATGTTCCGCTGCTTTTTCGTAAGCTTCAATCGCCAAGTTGACATCCGATGCTTTCAGGGAAACGACGATATCATGGAAATCAAGATCTTCTAAGATTTTGATATGCTCCAATGCACTCTCAACCATCGCATCTGCAGTCGGATAGCCATATTTTTTAAGCAAATGTCTTTCCAATGAACCAGCGTTGACACCGATTCGAATTGGGATTCCTTTTTCTTTCGCTGCATTGACTACAGCTTCAACCCGTTCTCTTTTTCCGATATTCCCCGGGTTAATTCGGATTTTATCGGCTCCGCCTTCAATTGCTTTCAAAGCTAGGCGGTAATCAAAGTGTATATCGACTACCAAAGGTATATTAATTTGTTTTTTAATCTCCGGAATGGCATCTGCTGCACGTTCATCCGGACAAGCAACACGTACGATTTGACATCCAGCTTCCTCGAGACGATGGATTTCTTCAACTGTTGCTTCAATATCATGTGTTTTTGTCGTTGTCATCGATTGAATGACGACTTCATCTCTCCCACCAATAACTACATCCCCTACACGGACTGGTCTAGTATCTTGGCGGTGTGTAATTGCAGGCATGCAACAACTCTCCTTTAACCTATAGAAAAATAATCATCCATATTGATATTAACATAAATACTTGGTGTGATGCTATTTAAATACCGTTACGAAAGTGTTACGATGTTCGCATCTGACGTAGTGTTTTGGTTACGCTATACTATTATATAGAAAAATGATTAGGTTTAATAGTTATTTGTTTCACGAGGGGGATATTCAACATGCTTTTGGAAAATAATTTTTTTATCTTTTTGATTCCGTTTTTAGGAATGTTTTTTCTGCTAGGTGAACTGTTTGTGAAGTTAAAGGGGATTGGGGCAATTTTAGGGTTAGGCTTCATCGCTTATTATTTTTCATTTTTTCTTGATTCGGTCCAACTTATCATCATCGGTGTGGCATTTTTGGTAGGTGTCGGTTTGATGATTCTTGATGGAAAAGTGATTAACGATGGGACATTGGGAGTGATCGGACTCTTTCTCATTCTGTTTATTATAGGTTTTACTGCTCCAGGCTGGGTGGCTTCTTTTTATAGTTCCGCTGGTGTATTACTGGGTGGTTTATCCAGCTTGTTTTTGCTGAAGGTTTTTCCGAAACGACAGATGTGGTCAAAAGTCGCATTGGTTGATCAAATGACGAGTGATTTAGGGTATAACACATTAAAAGAGGAACATAAAGAGTTACTTGGAAAAACTGGTGAGACAATGACCGTGCTAAGACCTACAGGTACCATCCGAATTGGCGATGGAACGTACAGTGCAGTATCCGATGGCAAATGGATTGAGGCAGGGAAGCGTGTCGAAGTGGCTCAAGTGGAAGGTACGAGGATTGTGGTAAAAGAAATCGAGTAAATTGGCGTTTTTTACCTGAATTCTGACCCAATTTTCTTTTCCATTAACTAGTGAATGTAAAGATTGTGTAAATTTTAGCCGATGTCCGTTTACATTCCTCTACATCTTTCTACATAATGGCTAAAGGTAAAACAATAATTGAGGTGAAACAATTGGGAGATGTATCCGTTCAAGAAATGATTTTCCTCTTTATTGGGGGATTAGGTATCTTTCTATTTGGGATTAAATATATGGGTGACGGCCTTCAAAAATCAGCCGGCGATAAATTAAGAGACATTTTGGACCGCTTTACGACCAATCCGTTTATGGGTGTTTTGGCAGGAATCGTCGTTACTGTCTTAATTCAAACCAGTACAGGTACAACCGTTTTGACGATTGGTTTGGTCAATGCTGGTTTTATGACGTTAAGACAAGCGATCGGTGTCATTATGGGGGCCAACATTGGTACAACGGTCACTGCATTTATAATTGGTATTAATATTTCAGCTTACGCCTTGCCAATTATTGCTGCGGGTACGTTCTTATTGTTTTTCTTTAAAAACAACAGGGTCAATTACTTAGGACAAGTCATCTTTGGTTTTGGGGCGTTATTTTATGGCCT
>CALGNY010000227.1 GCA_937958375.1 uncultured Bacillaceae bacterium | reverse complement strand
AAAAAAGAAGAAAAGCTGGCGCGCCAGCTTTTCCTCCGATTCTTATCTTCCGTGACAATGCTTATATTTTTTACCGCTACCGCATGGGCATGGTTCGTTCCGTCCAACCTCTTTTTTCTTGACGATCGGTTGACGTTTTTTCTGCTGCTGACGGTTGCCGGCATAGGCTTCGGTACCTGTTGCGACCGCCTGGCGTTGAAGGTTCTCACGGATTTGGGCTTTCATCGCATATTTGGCGACTTCTTGCTCGATGTTTGCGATCATTTCTTCAAACATAGAGAAGCCTTCCATTTGGTACTCCTGTAGTGGATCGGTTTGACCGTACGCGCGCAAGTGAATTCCTTGGCGCAGTTGGTCCATCTGGTCGATGTGATCCATCCACTTACTATCCACCGTACGAAGAAGGATGACTTTTTCAAATTCACGCATTTGATCCTCTGTCAGTTCCTCTTCACGTTTATTATATTTTTCTTGCGTCTTCTCAATGATCCATTCGATCATCTCTTCAGGCTCTTTACCTTTGAGATCATCTACGGAAATTTCATCTTGATTCAGCACGTTCGCTTGGATAAATTCAACAAGTGCATCCAAGTCCCAGTTTTCATCATCTTCATCCTGCGTGTAGGCTTGAACATTACGCTCAACCGTCGAACGAATCATACCTTCAATGATTTCACGTAGGTTATCGGATTCAAGCACTTCCTGACGTTGTTCATAAATAATATCACGCTGCTGACGCATGACATCATCGTATGCCAAGAGCTGTTTACGGGCGTCGAAGTTGTTCCCTTCAACCCGCTTCTGCGCTGACTCTACCGCACGGGAAACCATCTTACTCTCAATCGGCTGGTCATCTTCCAGACCAAAGCGGTCCATCATCGCACGCATATTATCCGAACCAAATCGGCGCATCAATTCGTCTTCCATGGACAAATAGAACTGAGAAACACCTGGGTCCCCTTGACGTCCTGAACGTCCACGGAGCTGGTTATCGATCCGGCGTGATTCGTGACGCTCCGTACCGATGACCGCCAAACCGCCAAGTTCTTTGACACCATCACCGAGCTTGATGTCTGTACCACGACCGGCCATGTTCGTCGCGATGGTCACCGCACCTTTTTGCCCGGCTTCCAAGATGATTTCTGCCTCTTTAAAGTGGTTCTTCGCGTTCAACACATTATGTTTGACGCCAACTTTTTTCAACAAATTCGAAATCACTTCAGATGTTTCGACCGCAACCGTACCGATCAAAATCGGCTGTCCTTTTTCATGACGCTCTTTCACTTCTTGAATGAGCGCATTATATTTTCCTTCAACAGATTTGTAAATCAGATCCGGACGGTCATCACGGATAATCGGCTCGTTCGTCGGAATCGACACGACATCCATATTGTAAATATCACGGAATTCTTCTGCTTCCGTTTTCGCCGTACCGGTCATCCCAGCGATTTTTTCATACATTCGGAAAAAGTTCTGGAACGTAATCGTCGCAAGCGTCATGCTTTCTTTTTGGATCTGCAAGCCTTCCTTCGCCTCGATCGCTTGGTGAAGTCCGTCACTATAACGACGGCCTTTCATCAAACGCCCAGTGAACTGGTCAACGATGACAACTTCGCCTTCATCCACGACATAATCAGTATCTTTTCGCATGACGACATGTGCTTTTAACGCCTGGTTGATATGATGCGTCAACGAAACATTATTCAGATCATACAAGTTTTCAATTGAGAAAAATCTCTCTGCCTTCGAAATCCCTTGTTCAGTCAACTGAACGTTCCGAGTCTTTTCGTCATACGTATAATCTTCTTCATTTTGTAGCGTCGAAACGAACTGATCTGCTTGCACATAGCTCGTTTGTGATTTTTTCTGTGAACCAGAAATGATCAATGGCGTCCGCGCTTCATCAATCAAAATCGAGTCGACCTCGTCAATGATCGCATAATGAAGAGGGCGTTGAACCATTTTTTCTTTATATAAAACCATATTGTCACGTAGGTAGTCGAATCCAAATTCGTTGTTCGTCCCGTACGTGATATCTTTCGCATACGCTTCACGTTTTTCATCTTTCGATAAACTATTTGTATTCAAACCGACTGTCAGACCGAGCCACTCAAACAGCTCACCCATCTCCGTCGAGTCACGATCGGCCAGATAATCGTTCACCGTAATAATATGAACGCCTTTACCGGAAATCGCATTTAAATAAGCCGGCATAGTTGAGGCAAGTGTTTTACCTTCACCGGTCTTCATTTCCGCAATATCCCCTTGGTGAAGCGCAATCGCACCAACTAACTGAACGTAGAATGGGCGCATACCAAGGACACGGTTGGAAGCTTCACGCACAACCGCATAAGCCTCGACGAGCAAATCATCCAACGACTCTCCATCTTGATAACGCTTCTTGAATTCTTCTGTCTTTTCCTGAAGCGCATAGTCAGAAAGCTGTTGCATCTGCGGCTCTAGTTCTTCTATCTGATCGGCGATTTTCTCAAGTTTTTTCAACTGGCGACTATTCCCATCACCGAACACTTTTGTCAATAACTGCTTCATGTATTCTCAACCCCAAAAAATTAAATTTCATACACTTACACAACTATTATCATAACACTAATGAAACAACCATGACAACATTCATACACGCTAGCGAACGCATAGCTGATGTGGTTTTTGTCGAAATGAAGTCACTCTGAAAGTCATTGATAAGAAGAAAAAAATGGTTGACTGGGGCATTAGTCAACCAAGGCAAGACCACTAAGTGGAAGTTTATTTTGAATTGAGGAAGGAGTAGGATTTCGGCTGAAGGATCTCTGAAGCGTTTGTAGTGGAGGTGAAAACACTCAGATTATCTTCAATCACTGCTATTTTTTCATTAGACGCCGCAACAATACGCATCAACTGAACGATCATTTCATTTTGTTGCTTGAGTTCTTTTTTGAGATGCAAACAACTGGGGCAAGGTAATTGATTGCACATCTCGAATCCCCCCTTAATGATCTTGCTTACGTTAGTTATACCACATGTTTTATTGGATGAAAAATCGCCGAAACGCTGTTATGACAGGGGTTACGCGAGGTTTTTACGGAGGTTTTTAGGGTGACTCGACAAAAAAGAGGAAGATAAATCGATTTTGTACAAATTTAAAGTTTTTTTGAAAAGTTTTTGACAGGCGTTGTTTATGAAAATATATGCGACCTAGATGGGAGGATATGAGCC
>CALGNY010000226.1 GCA_937958375.1 uncultured Bacillaceae bacterium | reverse complement strand
TCTGACTGCCGATAAAAGCGTTGTAACTGCCGATAAACGGATTCTGACTGTCGATAAACGCTTTATTACTCCCGATAAAATGGCTCTCACTAGGTTGAATCGAATCCAACTGCAGTTAAGCGCATGATGATTGCTTAAAATATCAACCTCCACCCAAACTGTTTGAGTGGGGGTTGATTCGATCACAAAAATTTTTCCCAAAACAAATAGACCGTAGACACCGCTACTATCAGTGGTTCGAAACCAATATAATTCTCCGCCTTCCTTGTCAAGGAGTTTTTTTCCTCTACAAAAAGAGCTATAATATAGGAAATGAAATCGAAGAAACGGGAAAGGTCGGAAAAGATGCGGTATCGAAATGAGCAATTGACCGAGGAAAAAGTGTTTAAAGATCCAGTTCATCGCTACATACATGTGCGTGATCGAGTGATTTGGGATTTGGTCGGGACGGCGGAGTTTCAACGGTTGCGCCGAATCAAACAGTTGGGAACGACCAATTTGACCTTTCATGGCGCAGAGCACAGCCGATTCAATCATTCGTTGGGCGTTTATGAAATTGTGCGTCGTATCATCGAAAATTTCCGCGATCAGCCGAAATGGGATGATAGCGAGCGGCTCGTCTGCCTGTGTGCGGCATTGCTTCATGACCTAGGGCACGGCCCATTTTCTCATTCATTTGAAAAAGTATTCGACTTGGATCATGAGGACTTCACCCGTGCGATTATACTTGGAGACACAGAAGTCAATGCCATTCTTCGCCGTGTCGACGAAAACTTCCCTCAAGATGTTGCCGATGTGATCAATAAAACGTATCGCAATAAGCTTGTTGTCAGTTTGATTTCCAGTCAAATCGATGCCGATCGGATGGATTATCTGCAACGGGATGCCTATTTTACGGGGGTCAGTTATGGCCATTTCGATATGGAGCGGATTCTTCGGGTCATGCGTCCATATGAGGACCAGCTAGTGATCAAAGAGAGCGGGATGCATGCGGTAGAGGATTATATTATGAGCCGATACCAAATGTATTGGCAGGTTTATTTCCACCCGGTTACCCGCAGTGCAGAAGTGATTTTGACGAAAATCCTACTTCGTGCCAAGCATCTGTACTTGGCCGATGATTACGCATTTAAACTGAAACCACGTCATTTCGAACGGTTTTTCACAAAAGATATTCAATTGGAAGATTACCTGAAGCTCGATGAGAATATCGTGTTCTACTATTTTCAAATTTGGCAGGAAGAAGAGGATCCGATTCTGGCCGATCTCTGCCGACGATTTGTCAATCGGGATTTATTCAAATATATCGAGTTCAATCCTGGTCAGCAGTATCGTGACTTGATTGAATTGAAAGAAGCATTTGCCGAGGTTGGAGTCGACCCGACGTACTACTTGGAAGTCGATTCGTCATCCGACTTACCGTATGATTTTTACCGACCAGGGGAAGAAGAAGAACGCTTGCCGATTCATTTGCTCATGCCTGGCGGGGAGTTAAAAGAATTATCGAGACAGTCTGATATCGTAGAAGCCATTTCGGGTAAGAAAAGAACAGACCATAAATTATATTATGCGGAAGATTTGATCGAACAACTACCCGATGATCTGCCAGCCAAAAAACGGATTATAGAAATTTTAGAAGGATAGGAGTCGTGCGTTATGTTAGAGGATCACGCCAAGTTGATGGCATTTTTTGAACAAGCAAAGGAAGTTGTCGGACGGAAACGACTGCAAAAAATGATTTATATTCTGAAGAAGAGCGGGATTGATTTTTCGGAGCGCTATTCCTTCCATTTTTATGGACCGTATTCAGAAGAATTGTCGACGCGTGTCGAGGAATTGTCGAATTTAGGGTTCATCCAAGAGAATAAAGAAAAGGAAAAAGGGTATTATCAGTACAGATACCAACTGACGAATGAAGGAATTTCCTTTTTAAATCAAGCGGAAACAGAGCTGCCGGATGTTTCGGCTTTCATTGAGGAAATGAATGAGCAATCGTCACGCTTTTTGGAACTCGTTTCAACGATGCTTTATTTCGATAATTTTTCAAAAGAAGAAGTCGAGGATAAAGTGTTGACCGTAAAAAGTAAGCAAAACTTCACGGCCGACGAACTGGACGAAGCGTGGACATTCATTGACCGAATCAAAAAACAGCAGCATTAAGGAGACCTGGTTATGTTTTCATTATTGCTGATTACACTTGTATTCCTACTCGTATTGCTTGTCCTGGCTTGTGGCTATTTGATTTACCGAATCAAACAAGATCCAGGGAATGTGGGTGCCTGGGTGATTCTGATTGTGATGGTCATTGCCATCGTTGCCGTGGGATACTTAGGAGCACAGGAATTCTAACACATAAAAATATGCCGGATAGCATGCGGAACGTTTGTAAGTTCGTATGCTATTTTTTTGTGAAAAATAAATGCAACTTTAATGAATTTGAATCGTCTCACTGTTGCGGGACGAAACGGATATGCACACAGGGGAAACACGGGGAGCCTGAAATTATGTCTAACATCAATCCATTCAAACGAATTGAGGATCTATACAATGAGCATTATGTTTATTTGCGAAACTTCTTGCTCGGATTAACCAAAAATGACTAGCTGGCCGATGACATCATCCAAGAGTTATTTGCAAAAATCCTGGTTGCACCGACCATGGTCAACAACGTCACGTATATGAAAAGTTGGCTAGCAAGAGGTGCGAAAAATACATTACTTGACCATTATAAAAAGAAGAATCCCGAGTTACTACATAACGAAGCACTCATCGAATCTCTGTTGGTGGACAATTATACACCTGAAACCAATGTGACGGTCGCGGATGAATTGGAAAATCTGTTGGCGAAATTATCAACAACGGATCGAGCGATCATTCCTCGCCAAAGAGTATTACGGATATGATTATCGGGAAATCAGCGAGTTGTTGGATATTCCGGTCCCTACCTTGAAATCGAGGGTGTTCCGAATGCGAAAAAGACTGATTAAAGAGGGGTACGCAAATGAAGACTAATCAAAAAATTCACGTGTTATCTCAAGAATTGATTCCCGTCATCAATGATGTTGACCCTGAAGCCCAACAGATCATTTTGCAACACACCGAGAGCTGCGAGTCCTGCCAAAAACTATACAATCAGACGGTCGATTTTGAAGAAAACATCCCGAAGCATGACTACGAGGAAGATGTGGCGGTAAAGCCTTTAAAGAAACTCACCCAATTCAATAGAGGCTTGAAATTGTTCTTGATTGCTGTACGGGTGGTTATACTATTTTACCTTATATCGAGGTTGGGTTGGATCGAATACAAAGGCCTTTAGAGGTCAAAACAACGGAGGGAATTGTGTTTGATTCTCTTACATTTGGCTATTGAGAGGTTTAAAAAGCCACAGTCTTGATTGGACTGTGGCTTTCCTTCCGTCTACATATTTTAATGCGGTAAAAATACAAGCTGGTAAATAAATAATACTGCGAAAAGATAGAGTAACCAGTGGACTTCTTTCGCTTTTCCGATCACGATTTTTAAAATTGGGTAAGAAATGAATCCAAAGGCAATTCCGGTTGCGATACTTGAAGTCAGTGGCATAATCAAAATCACCAGAAATGCTGGGAAGGATTCCTCGAATTTATTCCAATCGATTTTTGCGATATTGCCCATCATGAAGCTTCCGACTAAGATGAGTGCCGGAGCGGTGATTGCCGAAACTGCGGATACCGCTGAAACAATCGGCGAGAAAAACAGAACCAATGCGAACAACGTAGCCACCGTAATGGTCGTAATCCCAGTTCGTCCACCCACGCCAACTCCCGAAGTCGATTCAAGATAAGCGGTGGTCGGGGTCGTCCCAAAAATAGCACCGACTGTACTCCCCACTGAATCGGCCAGCAATGCTTGTTTAATCCGTGGGAACTTACCATTTTTCATCAGACCCGCTTGATTGGCAACCCCGATCATCGTGCCGGTTGTATCGAACAAGGTAACGATTAAAAAGGAGAAAACGACGGTATACAGGCCGTATTGAATGACATCACCAATGGCTGTGAACGGGTTGGCGATTGCTAAGCCATGCGAAAAATCAGGCATGGAAACGAACCCATCCGTAAAGTTTAACTCTCCGGCAAAATAAGCTAGAAAAGCCGTGATGATCATCCCGTAAAAAATCGCCCCTTGAACGCGCAGCGCCATAAGTATGATGGTGGCACCTAACCCAGCGATGGCAAGTAGCGAAGTTGTGCTACTCAAATCACCCAATCTGACAAGGTTCGTTTCATCATGAACAATGATTCCAGTCATCCGAAACCCAATGAATGCAATAAACAAACCGATTCCAGCCGTAATGCCGTATTTCAGCGCGTCAGGAATCGATTCGATCAATAACTCCCGAAATTTCGTCAAAGACAACAAAATAAATAGAATCCCAGCAACAAAGACGGCTGCAAAGGCAATGGAGTAATCCACTTCTGGATTATTCAACACAACCGAATAAGCAAAATACGCATTAAGCCCCATCCCCGGTGCGATGGCAATCGGAAGGTTTGCGAACAAAGCCATCCATAATGTACCAACCACGGTTGCAATGATTGTTGCCAAGAAAACCTGCTCAAACGGAACCCCTGCATCACTTAAGATCGCAGGGTTCACTACCGCTATGTAAACCATTGTCAGGAAAGTTGTGACACCTGCAATGAGTTCAGTTTTTATCGTCGATCCACGTTTTTCTAATTCGAAATTCATCAATGATCCTCCTATACACGAACGAAATAAAACCCATCCCCTATATTATTCGTGTATGGATTGGAAAGCAAGTGTTATTTTTAGTGAAACAAAAAAGTCAGCGATCAAAACGCTGACTATCCCAACGATTAGAATAACGGTTCCTCCTGGTTGGAGAGCGTCAATAAATATGGAGAAATCATGAGAAAGAGGAGTATAGCGACGGCAGCATAACTGATGACAATCGGTAGAGACGTATTAAAACCGATTAAAAAAGGGATGAAGATATATGGACCTATGCCGATCAGATTCATCTTCCACAACGATTCCTTTGATTGATATTGTGTGGCACCGCAATTCTCACAAATCATCGAACGCTTAAAACGAAAAAACTGCCGCATCGTCATTTTCCACGTCCACTTTTGACTACAATTTTGACAAACAGGAAGATCCATTTACGAAACTCTCCTTTTACAGAAGTAATTTGTTAAATTATCTCAAAAATTATACACGCCAGCAACTGAATTTGATAATGATAATGGGTGAACAGTTGGTGTTTTCAGCAATTTGGTAGCTATTAACAACAGTCGGCCGGCGTTTATCGGCAGTTAGCCGGCTTTTATCGTCAGTTAGAGTGCGTTTATCGTCAGTCAGCCCGCTTTTATCGGCAGTCAGCTCGCATTTATCGACAGTCATCCGGCGTTTATCGTCAGTCAGCTCGCATTTATCGTCAGTTAGCTCGCATTTATCGACAGTCATCCGGCGTTTATCGGCAGTCAGCTCACATTTGTCGTCAGTCATCCCGTGTTTATCGACACCAGTAACCCCTTTCTAGGCTTTTGCATATGATGCTGCAAAAGGGGGAGGTCAAGATGGAGTTATCCTTTGCACATTGGGCTTATGCCCTGGTGACCTTGATCGTCATTATCACGATGGTGATGAGAAGGGGAGTTGTATTACCGACGTTGATTGGAACTTTTCTTGTCGCATGGTTGGCGACAGGAGATCTAGTAACAGGTTTTACAGCTGTTTTTAATGCAAACTTAACAGCTGCAACAGAGTTGTTTAATATATTTTTGATTATTACGTTTATGGTCGCTTTATTGTATGCGTTAAAAGATCTTGGTGCCGACCAGGAGATGATTGCACCGATCCAAAAAATCATGGTCAATGGGCATATGGCCTATTTCGTACTCATAATCGTTACGTTCGTCATCTCGCTGTTCTTTTGGCCGACACCTGCCGTGCCACTGATCTGCGCATTGTTATTGCCGGCTGCAGTAAGGGCTGGACTTCCGGTGATCGGAGCGGCGATGGCCATTGCGATTGCGGGTCAAGGGATGGCGCTGTCCTCGGACTATGTCATTCAAATCGCACCAACGCTGAGTGCAACGGCTGGGAATTTGGAGACATCAGTCGTCGCGGATAAAGCGTTGATTCTTAGTCTGATTGCAGGGGCTGTCGCCATTGCGATTGCCTATTTGATGATTTACAAAAAAATTCGCAAACCGTCTAATCCGGAAAATGAGCAAGAAATGAAGATGCTTCCGGGACAGTCGGGTGAAGAAATTTCTACCCGTAAAATTCAGACCAAGCATCTTCCGGTTTGGAGAAAATTCTTTGCGATTGCTGTTCCGGTTTCGATGCTACTAGTGATGACATTCATGGTTTATACAAAAATCGAGCGAGGTAGTTCAGGAGGGCTGGATGGTGGTGATGGTGCCGCATTGATTGGTGGCGTTGCCGTACTGCTATTAGCTGCTGCGACGGTCGCCTTCGGAAAAGGAAAGGCATTTGACCACATTGGTGAGCACATCACGAATGGGTTCGTGTTCGCTTTTAAAGCGATGGGACCTGTGATTCCAATTGCCGGATTCTTCTTTCTCGGCAGCAATGAGTTTTCAGGAAGCATTTTGTCAATGGGTGAAGATGCCACGCCACCAGCACTATTATTTGAACTAGTCGAAGCGGGACAAAATGTCATACCAGAAAGTGCCTTTTTAACAGCATTCGGTATATTGATCATCGGAATCATTACCGGGCTGGATGGTTCAGGTTTTTCAGGACTGCCACTGACGGGAGCTCTTTCTGGGGCGCTCAGTACGAATGGAATCGACCCTGAAACACTGGCGGCAATCGGGCAACTTGGCTCAATTTGGACTGGCGGAGGAACGATTGTTGCTTGGTCGTCACTAGTCGCCATTGCCGGTTTCAGTGGAATTTCAGTCATGGAGTTGGTGAGGAAAAACTTCCTGCCCGTGATGGTCGGTTTGATTGTCATGACGATTGCTGCGTTACTCATTTGGTAACATAAAAAATCCCGCCTCATTATCGGGCGGGATTTTACTTTATCTTATTTTGCACGAAGCTCTGCGATTCGGT
>CALGNY010000225.1 GCA_937958375.1 uncultured Bacillaceae bacterium | reverse complement strand
GAAAAAGGATGAATACAACATGACGGTTTATAAAGCGCTAACCATCGCTGGATCAGATAGTGGTGGTGGAGCTGGAATCCAAGCTGATTTAAAAACTTTCCAGGAGCTCGGTGTTTATGGAATGTCCGCTGTGACGGCTGTCACGGCACAAAACACATTGGGCGTCCATGGCGTTTATCCAACCTCTGTCGAAGGAGTTATTGAGCAAATCAACGCGATTGGAGATGACCTAAAACCGGGTGCCTTAAAGACTGGGATGTTATTCTCCAAAGACATCATTGAGGCAGTCAGTGATCGAATCGATGAATATGAGTGGACAAACCTGGTCATCGATTCGGTAATGATCGCCAAAGGAGGCGCAAAACTGTTACAAGACGATGCGGTTCACGCGTTAAAAGAAAAACTCATCCCCAAAGCAACCGTCGTGACTCCAAATATTCCAGAGGCTGAAGCCCTGACCGATTCCAAAATTGAAACACTAGAAGATCGCAAACATGCGGCCAAATCCATTATTGAACTGGGGGCAAAATCTGTTGTCGTGAAAGGTGGCCACGGAAAAGAAAAAGACGTCGTTGATTTATTCTACGATGGATCAACCTTCACAGAGTTGACTTCCCCAAGAGTGGATACGAAACACACACATGGGACTGGCTGTACCTTTTCAGCTGCCATCACAGCAGAACTAGCAAAAGGAAATAGCATTCGTGAAGCTGTCGTGATTGCGAAAGATTTTATACGGGCTGCGATTGAAAACCAACTTGGAATTGGCGGCGGACACGGACCGACAAACCACTGGGCGTATCATCAAACAAAGTCAGGTGATGACCAATGACCCGATGGACCCAAAAGAACATGGAAGAATTATTGAGCGTCTACTTCATCATGGGGAGCACCAACTGCCAAGATAAAAACCCAGTACAGGTACTTGAAGAAGCAATCGAAGGTGGAATTACGCTATTTCAATATCGGGAAAAAGGACCAGGTGCTCTCGTTGGTTCCGAAAAAAGACATTTGGGTGAGAACCTTCAACGGGTCTGTCGAGATGCCAACATCCCATTTATCGTAAATGATGATGTTGACTTGGCGATTGATTTGGATGCAGACGGCATTCACGTCGGTCAGGATGATGCAAACGCGCGGGAGGTTAGAGAACGAATCCCCGGTAAATTGTTAGGGGTCTCTGCTCATACAGTCGATGAAGGAAAACAAGCCATTGCTAATGGTGCTGACTATCTCGGAGTCGGTCCAATCTATCAGACAAGTTCCAAGAGCGATGCAAAAGAAGCACAAGGGGCTGAGGTGATCAAAAGATTCCGTGACCAACAAATAACCATCCCGATTGTTGGAATTGGTGGAATCACCACCGAAAATGCCCATGAAGTCATTCAAGCAGGAGGTAATGGGGTGTCTGTCATCTCAGCGATTGCCAACACCCCAAACGTCCAATCTGCAGCAGCTAAGTTTAAGGAGATTACCATTTTAACCGAGTAACTGGTATCGAAGTTGACTTTGGGTTATAATACCTGGATTTTTTAAAGAAGAAAAAGGTAGAAACCAAGTTACAATGGTTTCTACCTTCATCTTTAATCTTAGAGTGCTAAAGCAACAAAAATGCAATCGGTGTCGCAATCAAAATCGTCAAAATCGTTCTCTCAATCCAAATCACAATCAATTTTGGAATGCTGACTTCAATATCCGTTGCCAAAATCGTTGGAATCGTAGCTGAGAAAAAGATGATTGCTGAAACGGATAGGACTCCCATCACAAACTTTGTAACCAGTGAAGCATCAACAACCATTAGGGCTGGCAAGAACATCTCAGCAATTTCTACAGCTGCCGCTTTTGCTGCTAACAATGGTTCTGGGAGTTGCACTAAATAAGTAAACGGATAAAAGATATAGCCAATAATATCGAATACAGGTGTGTATGTTGATAGAATCAATCCTAAAAGACCCACGGATAAAATGGTTGGTAGGATGGATGCGGCCATGATGACACCATCCTTAAAATTCAACCATACATTTTTAAGTAATGGGATCGACTCATTCGCAACAGACATTCCTTCTTCCCAAGCAGCTTTTAGACGGTTACCTTTTCCTTCTCTTTCAGGCACACCTTCTTGCCCTTCATAATACTCTTCACTGACTTTATTGAGTGGCCAGATTCTCACCGTGATAGCAGTTACAAGAAATGTAACAATCAACGTTACCCAAAAATACGTATTCCAAATATGCATAATGTCAAGCGTACTTGCAACGACAATCATAAACGTTACGGAGACTGTTGAAAACCCTGTCGCAATGATCCAAGCTTCTCTTAAATTGTATTTACCTTCTTTATACACACGGTTGGTAATAAGCAAGCCGATGGAGTAACTTCCCACAAAAGATGCGACGGCATCGATGGCTGATCGGCCAGGCGTTCTGAAAACAGGTCTCATGATGGGTTGGACGAGAACCCCGATGAATTCCAAAAAGCCATATCCTACCAACAAGGCCAAAAACACAGCACCAATCGGAACTAAAACACCGACTGAGGTGACCAAACTATTAAAAAGAAATGGCCCTAAGTCTGGATTGAACAGCCACGCTGGTCCAAAATCGAATACGAGCATAAATGCAAAGATTGCTCCTGCTACTTTAAACATCGATAGACCAATCACGACTTTATTTTTGTTCCATGTCTTGTTGACAAAAGGATAGATAGCCCCGAAAACAATCAGTGCCAAAATGTAATACGGAACTGCGGCCGTAAAGTTTTCTCTCACAAACGTCACCATGTGATCGAGCATGATACTGGATGTCCCATTGATTGTAACTGGGATAAAGAAAACAAATGCCCCGATCGCGCTATAAACAATAAACTTCATGATGTTTTGCCAGCTCGTATAGTTTTTCTCTTCTGGCATGAGGTCTGGTTGTTTTGCTTCCATTCGCATAACCTCCCTAAGGTCATAAGGTTTTAAATAGAGCTCTGTTAAAGATCATTGTGAAATTTAACAGAGCTGCCATAACATCTAGTTCCCGACGACTAACTTTCCTTTTTTGATCACTTTATCGATGTGGTTCATTCCATAGTTGTACGATAGCTTCAAATAATTCGATACATCAAAGATCGCTAAGTCAGCTTGTTTTCCCACCTCCAAACTTCCAATTTGACTAGCTTTGTCGATCGCATGTGCAGCATTAATCGTAGTTGCGACCAATACTTCTTCCGGGGTCATTCCCATCTTCAAACAACCTAAATTCATAATGAACTGAAGCGACAAGGTCGGAGATGAACCCGGATTGGCATCCGTTGATAAAGCGACGGCCACGCCTCGGTCAATCATTTTTCGTGCATCGGCATACTCTGCCATGAGGAAAAACGCTGTACCAGGCAACAGAACGCCAATAACATCGTTGTCTGCCATTTTTTGAATCCCTTCATCCGATGCCTTCAGCAAGTGATCGGCAGAAATGGCACCGACCTCTGCGGCTAACTCCGCACCACCATAGGGTTCAATTTCATCTGCGTGTATTTTTGGAATCAAGCCGTGCTCTTTCCCAGCTTCCAAAATGCGACGTGATTGGTCTGGTGTAAACACACCTCTTTCACAAAACACATCATTGAACGTTGCCAATTCTTTGGCTGCTACCTCAGGAATCATTTCCTGAATGACACGATCGACGAATGGTTCAGGATTCTTCTTTTCATCCATTGGCACAGCGTGTGCGCCCATAAATGTTGAAACAATATCCATCACATGGTCATCAGCTAGTTTTTTCGCCACCTCGAGTTGTTTGATCTCATGCTCTAGCGAAAGACCATACCCACTTTTTGCTTCGACCGTTGTGATTCCGTACTCCAAAAATGTATCCAGTCGCTTTCTAGACTCCTCATAAAGCTGATCGAAGCTCGCTTCCTTTGTTGCTTTCGTCGTTGCATGAATACCGCCACCCGCGTTCATGATCTCCATGTACGTTTTGCCTTTAAGGCGCATGGCATATTCGTTTTCACGTGTTCCGGCATGAACTAAATGCGTATGCGGATCGACTAATCCTGGGGTAACCAGTTGTCCCGTCGCATCAATGACTTCCGCTTGAGAGACGAGCTCCCCGTGCTCCTTCTCGATCTCCTCCAACGTGCCAACTGCCCGAATGGTTCCGTCCTCAACTAGAACACTCCCATTCTCGATGATGGTGAGATCACTCATTTGTTCACGCTTCGCAGGTTTCTCCGAATATCCCTTTGTCGTAACCACTTGCGATGCATTCTTTACGAGTAGTAGTTCTGGCATATCAATTCTCCTTCTTTGTGTAGTAATCTATTGATCTAGCATTGGAATATGAACACCTTTTTCACGGGCTGTCTTTTCTGCTAATTCATATCCGGCATCCACATGGCGGGCGACACCCATTCCAGGGTCCGTTGTCAGTACACGCTCCAAACGCTCCTCCGCTTCTTTCGTTCCGTCAGCGACGATAACCATGCCGGCATGCAAGGAATAACCCATCCCAACACCACCGCCGTGATGTACACTGACCCATGTCGCTCCACCGACACTATTGATCAGTGCGTTCAAGATTGGCCAATCAGCTACCGCATCACTGCCATCCTTCATGCTTTCCGTTTCTCGGTTTGGTGAAGCAACCGAACCGGAATCCAAATGATCCCTGCCGATTACAATCGGTGCCTTCAATTCACCGCTTGCAACCATATCGTTAATAATTTTTCCGAAACGCGCACGCTCTCCGTAACCTAACCAACAAATTCTGGAAGGAAGGCCTTGGAAACTGATTTTCTCTCTCGCCATCCGAATCCAATTGCAAAGCGACTCATTATAGCTGAATTCTCTTAAGATGACTTCATCCGTTTTATAAATATCTTCCGGATCGCCGGATAAAGCAACCCAACGGAAAGGTCCCTTTCCTTCACAAAACTGTGGTCGGATATAGGCCGGAACGAATCCAGGAAAATCAAATGCATTTTCGACGCCTTCATCCTTGGCCACCTGGCGAATGTTGTTTCCATAGTCAAATGTGATGGCACCTTTTTTCTGCATCTCAAGCATGGCTTCCACATGACGTGCGATACTTTTTCTGGATAGCTCAGTATACCGCTCAGGATTTTCATTTCTCAGCTGAGAGGCTTGATCCAATGTCATTTCTGTTGGAACATAGCCATTTTTCGGATCATGTGCAGAAGTCTGGTCCGTCAGCACATCGGGAATAAATCCTCTTTGAATCATTTCAGGCAATAGTTCAGCCGCATTACCGAGTAATCCGATCGATAACGCCTCACCACGATCGCGAGCGTCCATTGCCATCTGGAGTGCATCATCCATATCCTTTGCTTGAGTGTCCAAATAGTTCGTTTCAATGCGACGGTTGATCCGGTGTTGATCGACTTCTACCGCAATACATACCCCCTGATTCAACGTCACTGCAAGCGGTTGAGCACCGCCCATACCACCTAACCCTGCAGTCAACGTAATCGTCCCTTTTAATGTGCCGTCGAAATGTTGGCGCGCACACTCCGCAAACGTCTCGTAAGTCCCTTGAACGATCCCTTGGCTACCGATATATATCCAACTGCCTGCTGTCATCTGGCCATACATCATTAACCCTTTTTGGTCCAACTCATTAAAGTGGTCCCAATTGGCCCAGGCAGGCACAAGGTTTGAATTCGCCAATAAAACTCTCGGCGCATTCTCATGTGTTTTGAACACGACAACTGGTTTACCTGACTGGACTAAGAGCGTTTCATCATTTTCAAGCTGCTTCAATTCCCTGATGATCGCTTCATAGCTCTCCCAGTTTCTAGCCGCTTTACCGATTCCACCGTACACAACCAATTCATCTGGATTCTCTGCAACATCTGGATGCAGGTTGTTATTGATCATCCGTAATGCCGCTTCCTGAAGCCATCCTTTCGTGTGTAGCTCCGTTCCCCGATATTGTTCAACTCCTGTTTTATTCATCCGCCTCTACCTCCTATTTTAGTATTTGAAGCGCTTTCAACGTTTCCGGGAATCCATTCCTGCCATGACTTCAGCCACCAGGTATGAAGCTAAGCGCACCGTTTTCTCGTTCTCATCTAACGTTGGATTTACCTCGGAAATATCAAAACTCAATAAATTCTTCTTCTTGGAAATATTGTGTAAAAGTTTTTTTACAGTTTTGGGCTCAATCCCTGTCGGTGAAGGCGCACTTACACCCGGTGCCGACGACGCGATGATTGAATCCGTGCAGAGCGTCAATATGATCGAATCATAGCGTTGTGAAAATTCATCGATGATTTGAAAAGTTGTTTCAAAGTTGTTCTGTGCCAAGTCTTCCTCGAACACGTATTCACAGCCTAAACGCTCAGCCGTATCGAACAACGCTTTCGTATTACCAAACCGTTGAATGCCCAGGCATAAATAACCCGCTTCTTTGTCTTCTTCTAAGATTTGGCGAAACATCGTCCCAGAAGAGGGTACCGGATCATCACGCATATCAAAATGAGCATCGATATTGATAATCCCCAATGATTGATTCGGACCCAT
>CALGNY010000224.1 GCA_937958375.1 uncultured Bacillaceae bacterium | reverse complement strand
TTTATTTGCCCGAACTTCAGGATACATGCAAGTATGATAAAATAAATTGACTTTGTTTTTGATTTGGGAGGAAATGAAATGGAAGACCAGCAATACATAAATGATGCGATTGATTATGTCAGCAAAGAACTCAAATTACACGGCAAAACGGTGCGGACCGTTGTCGAACTGATCAACGATGGCAATACCGTTCCATTTATCGCCCGCTATCGGAAGGAACAAACGGGTAATTTAGATGAAACACAAATTCAAGCGATCAAGGAATCGTTTGATTACCAAGTTCAATTATTGAACCGAAAAGAAGAAATCATTCGTTTGATTGATGAACAAGGAAAATTGACCGACGAGCTGAAAAAGGATCTGCTGGAGGCGAAAAAACTTCAGCGGTTAGAAGATTTATACCGACCATATAAACAAAAACGGCGGACCCGTGCTACCATTGCGAAAGAGAAAGGCTTGGAACCTTTTGCGAAAGCTTTGTGGGAGCAGCAAGGTATGGATGTGCGTGGGGAAGCAGAACATTATTTATCAGAGGGACACGAATTAAATGAGGTTGATGAAGTCCTTCAAGGCGCGAATGATATCCTTGCGGAGTGGGTTTCCGACGAACCAACATTCAGAGAAAAAATTCGCTCCATGACATCCTCGAAAGGTTCACTGGTCACCGAAAAGAAAAAAGATGCCGAAGATGACACGGAAATTTACCAGATGTACTACGATTACCATGAACCTGTTTCAAAAGTTGCACCTCACCGAGTCCTGGCAATGAACCGTGGTGAGAAAGAGAAAGTTCTGAAAGTGACCATCGAAGCACCGATCGATGCCATCCTGGATTATTTGAAAAAGGAAGTCATCAAGAATGGCCAGATTCAAGAAGCGAAAATTTTGGAAGCGGCCATTGAGGACGCCTATAAACGGCTGATCGAACCTTCTATTGAAAGAGATATTCGGAGCACCTTGACGGAAGCTGCCGAAGAACATGCCATTGATATCTTCGGGAAAAATTTGAAGAATCTGTTGTTGCAGCCACCATTGAAGGGAAAGATGATTCTCGGGGTCGACCCAGCCTTTCGTACAGGGTGTAAATTAGCTGTCATCGATGAGACCGGGTCGATGCAGGAGGTTGACGTCATTTACCCGACGGAGCCTCGAAAAGATGTAAAGGGCGCAGAGAAGAAAGTATTGTCCATTGTCGATCGCTACCCAATTGAATTGATTGCAATCGGGAATGGGACGGCTTCCAGGGAGACGGAGCAATTTATCGCGAATGTAATTCAGGATAACAATCTGGATGTCGCATATTTGATTGTGAATGAAGCGGGTGCCAGTGTATACTCTGCTTCGAAGCTCGCCCGTGAAGAGTTCCCAGACTTACAGGTTGAAGAAAGAAGTGCGGTTTCCATCGCTCGACGCGTACAAGACCCACTGAGCGAGTTAGTAAAAATTGACCCGAAATCAATCGGTGTCGGGCAATACCAGCATGATGTTTCCCAAACGAAGTTGAACCATTCATTGTCTTTCGTTGTCGAAACGGCAGTCAACCAAGTTGGCGTGAACGTGAATACAGCTTCTTCCTCCTTGTTGCAACACATTGCAGGCTTAAATAAAACAGTAGCGAATAACATCGTTACGTATCGTGAAGAAAATGGGAAATTCACAAACCGAAAGCAAATCAAAAAAGTGCCGCGCCTTGGTGCTAAAACTTATGAGCAAGCCATTGGTTTCTTGAGGATCTTGGACGGCGGTGAAGAACCGCTTGACCGTACATCCATTCACCCGGAAAGCTACAAAGCGACCAAGCAATTGCTGAAAAGCATTGGAGCGACATCGGCAGATCTCGGTACAGAAGAATTGGCCGAAAAGTTAAACCAAGTGCAAATGGATGAGCTTGAAGAAGAATTAGAAATCGGCAGGCTGACATTGGAAGATATTTTAAAGGACTTGCGAAAACCAAATCGTGACCCAAGGGACGAACTACCAAAACCATTGCTGAAAACCAACGTCCTTTCAATGGAAGATCTGAAACAGGGGATGGAGCTTCAAGGTACTGTGAGAAATGTGGTGGACTTCGGCGCGTTTGTTGATATTGGTGTTAAGCAAGATGGACTCGTTCATATTTCGAAACTTGCCAACCGATTCGTGAAAAACCCATTGGATGTTGTGGCAGTCGGAGACATCGTGACAGTATGGGTAGAAGACGTCGATCTGAAAAGACAACGCATTGCCCTAACGATGGTCCAATAGTTAATCAAAGTTTTTGTTATAATAAAAAAACCAACATTGATTGAGCAGTTTGATTTGATATAAATCTTTAGAGGCATAAGCCTTTAATAACTGTGATTTTAACCAATTCGGCATAGCAATCCCACCTTATGGATTTTGTATTAGTATATGCAAAAATGGTCAGATTGCTATGCTGAACCTTATCTGTATGAGAAATAGGTGATGAAGATGCAACAAGAGCAACTCCTTCAATTGACAAAAGAGCTGGCATTGAAGTACTTTGAACGACCATTCCAAGCGGAGATCGTATTCAATGGCCGTCTTCGAACGACGGGCGGGCGCTATATTCCATCCAAACGTCTAATTGAAATCAATAAAAAGTATTTAGACGAACTCGGAATCGAGGAATTGGAAGGCATCATCAAGCATGAATTGTGCCATCATTTTTTACATATCGATCAAAAACCATTTCACCATCGGAGTAAAGAGTTTCGAGCGCTTTTACGACAAACCGGGTCACCAAGACATTGCCGAATGCTTCCTTCCACTGAAAATGAACGCAAATATAAATATGCATGCAAACAATGTGGGATGATCTATAGGCGGAAAAGACGTGTGAATACAAACCGGTATTCTTGTGGAAAATGCAGGGGAAAACTCGTTTCGGTTTAAAAAAATCCACCTCTTCATTCTTGTCTAAACACCTAAAAACATGTATAATTAAAACTTGTGAGCCAGGATGAATTCACTTGAAGGAAGCAGTGATTTTACCCTTGCTTTGCCCAAGAAAAAATCTTTGTGAAAATCAATTGTACCGATTGACAGTGCCATAAAGATGTTGTATGATATCTATCGTCGCAACAAAAACTGACGTTATTTTCAGGGATGAAAATTGGTTGGAACCTTACGGGTTACTAGCTTTAATCATCTGATTTGTAAGTGATCGAGTTTGGTTGCGAGATGTGCGGGACCATGACGAGCACTGAGCGTTTTGAACAAGGCGTGCTCAACATTAATAATTCTGATATATTCCAGCGTAGCGAACCGTAAACCTCACTGAATAGCATCTGAGTAGGTTTGCGAGGAGTGCGAAAGCGCGACGAGCACTGCGCATATTGGAAAAAGCGTGCTCATCATATAATGATACTGAAATATTCCAGCGTAGCTCAGTGGTAGAGCAGTTGGCTGTTAACCAATTGGTCGCA
>CALGNY010000223.1 GCA_937958375.1 uncultured Bacillaceae bacterium | reverse complement strand
TCTATTGGACAAAAAGTCACGCTATTGGACAAACATACCCCACTATTGGAAATTGCGTGACTTAACCAGTGAGTCAGCCTGATTAAATACATTTATACAACCAAACCAATACTCTTTATTTTACCGAATCATCGAAGGAATAAAAAGGGTCAGTTTTTACTATTTTTCGAGTCAATAAAACACAAAAAAGCTGACCGACGACAGCCTGGTGGCTCGTTGATCGGTCAGCTTTTTGCTTACCTGTGCCATTTTAATTGGAGTCATAACACTAATGTTAAAGGGTTCTTAACACAGCCCTTTACGCTTAGTTAATTTATCAGTTCATTTATTTTTAGTTGAACTCTCTCCAAAATTTCGCTATTCACCTTTCCAAATTTCTTTTTAACGATTTTTTTAGAGAGTGTGTAGATTTTGTCCGCCCTGATTTCTGATGAAACCTTAAGTTCGCCCTCAGTCAGATCTTTTGATTCAATGCCAACCGAATATGCAAGGTCCTTTATTTTTGAAGTGATGGCTAAAACTACGATATCTTCAGTTAGTTCATTATAGGTATCGTTTGAAATAATCAATACTGGTCGTTGTTTTTGACTTTTCAAATCACTGAACGGAACTGGTATTAAAACGATATCTCCTTGTTTATACATTGTTCCAAACCTCATCATCAATATCATTATCCCAAAAATCGAGGCTACTCTCACTCGCTTTCGTTAGATCTTCAGACACACTTTTATCTCTTTTGGCTTTTAAATACTCAGCAAAATCTAGAATCTTATCCACTTCTTGTTCAGGTATTTCATCAATAATTTTAAGCAAACGTTCCTTAGCTGTATCCATGCTCCAGTCACCTCTTTCATGAATACTTTATTCCCTTATTATATCACTTCACGGTATGATGCACTATATTTTCTGAATGAAAAAAGAAAAGCCATGACCCTCTTTTCCTAGAAAACTCATTAAAAAGATGGTTAACCACCATTTTCAATCCAATCAAACAAAAAAGCTGACCGCCAACAGCCTGGTGGCTCGTTGATCGGTCAGCTTGATCTTGTATAGATTAGTTAAGGTTGTATTTTTTCTTAAATCGGTCTACACGGCCACCGACTTTGTCAGCTTTTTGCTTACCTGTGTAGAAAGGATGTGACTCTGAGCTGATTTCAACGCGGATCAATGGGTACGTATTGCCGTCTTCCCATTCAATCGTTTCTTCTGATTCTAAAGTTGAACCAGTCAAGAATTTGAAGTCAGAGCTTGTATCTAAGAATACAACTTTGCGGTATTCCGGATGAATATCCTTTTTCATGACTAACACTCCTCCTTGCCCTGAATCCTGTGGAAACAGAGTTTTTTCAAAAGACGTTCCGAAGTCCTTGCTTTTCATACAGAGTGATTATATCAACTGACTCTAGAGAATGCAAGAAGTTTTTATATGGAATGAATTAGTTTTTGCCTTGCATTTCATCCTGCATGCGTTTGAAAAATTCATCGTTCGTTTTCGACTGACGTAAACGTTTCATGAAGCGTTCGAGAAAACCGTGCTGATCTTGCATCGTTTTCCGGATGGCCCACATTTTATCCAGCTGATCTTTCGGCAGCAAGAGCTCTTCTTTCCGTGTCCCGGAGCGTAGGATGTCGATCGCTGGGAAAATCCGGCGTTCGGCGAGGCTTCGATCGAGGTGAAGCTCCATGTTTCCGGTTCCTTTAAATTCTTCATAAATGACGTCGTCCATCCGGGAGCCGGTGTCGACCAATGTCGTAGCCAAGATCGTCAAGCTTCCGCCTTCTTCAATGTTTCTCGCAGCACCGAAGAACCGTTTCGGACGGTGGAACGATGCTGGGTCAATACCACCAGAGAGCGTACGGCCACTCGGAGGGATGACCAGGTTATAGGCACGAGCCAATCGCGTGATACTGTCCATCAAAATCACGACATCTTGCTTATGCTCGACCAGTCGCATCGCCCGTTCCAACACGAGCTCGGACACTTTGATGTGGTTTTCAGGCACTTCATCGAAGGTCGAACTGACGACATCGACTTGATCGGCAACGGAACGCTCGATGTCCGTCACTTCTTCCGGACGCTCATCGATCAATAGAATAATCAATTTTGCATCTGGATGATTCGCCGTAATCGCGTTCGCCATTTCTTTTAATATCGTTGTTTTACCCGCTTTTGGCGGAGCAACGATCAAGCCACGCTGTCCAAAACCGACCGGTGACATCATGTCGACGACTCTAGTGGACAAGACATTGCTCGTCGTCTCTAGTTTCATTTTCCGGTCCGGATAAAGTGCGGTCAGTCCTGGAAAGTGGATCCGTTCCTTTGCGCTTTCCGGGTCGTCACCATTGACTGCATCGACATGCAGCAAGCCGAAATACCGTTCATTTTCTTTTGGCGGACGGGCTTTCCCTGAAACTAGGTCACCGTTTCTCAAATCAAAACGGCGGATTTGCGAAGCCGAAATATAAATGTCTTCCGGGCTTGGCGCATAGTTGATCGGACGCAAAAATCCGAAGCCTTCTGTTGGGATGATCTCCAACACGCCATCAACAAATAGTTTTCCGTCCTTTTCCGCCTGTGCTTTCAAAATCGCGAAAATCAATTCTTTTTTGTTTAGTTTTGCATAGTAAGAAACACCGAAATCACGTGCAAGGGCATACAAGTCCTTGAGTGTTTTCGTTTCCAACTCTGCAATTGTCAGTGTTTTTGACAAAAGTTACACCACTCTTTTATTTAAATTTTAATTCGTTTTTATGTTGGTATTGGAATAAGGGATGTTCTCTTGGAATGGGAAGAGAAAATCTTGGGGTCTGTAAAGTTGACTCCTTCATTGTACCGATATCCTTGTCATATTGCAAGAGTAAGCTTGCGTTTTGTGGGTTTTTTTGGATGAAAAAAGAGCCAGCTTTTTTGTACAGCCAGCTCTTGTGCAATCCTTACATTTTAATAGAAACGTCTCGAATCATTCGGTAAACCAGATAGCCAACAATCACCATAATCAACAGACTCAAAGGGAATGACACGTAGAATGGTGGGTTGGTGTGTGTGATCTCAATGCCGTTGATATTGACTTCTGTGTCCATCTTCTCCCAAAAATATTCCATGAGTCCGAAGAAAAACATCGATGCGATCACCGAAAGTACGCCAGTGAGTACGCCATGTTTGTAGAACGCGAGGCCGATTGCCCAGCCGACCAAAAATGTAGAAAACACGGACAGTAGATAGCCTGTGGCAGCGATGATTACATTATCGCCATGAGATGAACCGAGCACAAGGTTCGTCTCGTCGCCAAATGAACCCATTTGAAGTGCGCCGTATTGAATAAGAGATGCGATGAGTGCAAGCAAAAGGGAAACGACTGAAATTTTTGCAGCGGCACTTAAGGTCCCTTTAAAATAACTGATTCGGCTGACGCCGTGAAAAGCGTATTGCCTCAATCCCGGATAGACAGCCATAATCCCTACAACCAACATGAAAATCGATGACACATCATAAAAACTCGAATAAATCTCAATGACTGCTCCCGTAAAAATTTGCGTAATAATTAAAGTTCCCACGTGTAAGACTGTCGCCGCAGCCAAGATGACCAAAAGCCATTTCAAATACGTTTTAAATTGGTCTTCCGATACTTGTTTGCTGATCATGACGCATCCCCTCCCGTCAAATGAATGAATAAGTCTTGCAATGGTACATTACTGAGCTCCAAGCCTTTTTCCTTGGCGAGTTGGCGCTCTTCCTCCGTCAGTTCTCCATAAATAGTCGCTGACTTTGTCGGTCCGAGTCTATCTTCATTTAATACTTTTTTGTTCGAAACAAATGCATCGACTGTACTTGATTCGCCGACGACGACCTGACCTTTCAGCGAGATGGATTCCACGTCATCATGAATGCGTACCTCACCCTCGTGGATCATAACCACTTCATCAAACAGATAATCCATTTCTGACACGAGATGCGAGGATAAAATGAAGAGCCGCGGATGCTCCGATTGGTCGTCTAGCACTTCGTTGTAGAACTTTTTTCGCGTCGGTGCGTCCATCCCTGAATACGTTTCATCAAAAATCGTAATCGGCGCCCGGCTCGCCAAACCCAATACAACATAAAAAGATGATCGCATCCCTTTCGATAACGCGTCTACTGTTTTTCCTTCAGGAAGATCGAATTTCTGCAACAGCTCTTTCGCATACGTTTCATCAAAATGAGGACGATACTTTTTCGTCGTCTCCAATATTTCACGGATTTTCAGAGAACTCGTTTGATGCGAGTCCGATAGAAATACCACATCTTGCATCGCCTGCTGATTATCAAATACGGGCTTGCCGTTCAGCTTGACTTCACCTTGGTTCACCTTCCTCAAACCCGCGATGATGGAAAGCAACGTCGTCTTCCCTGCCCCATTTCGTCCAATTAACCCAACAATTTTATTACCTTCAATCGTAAAATCAATGTCTTTTAAAGCTTCGGTTTCCTTAAAAGACTTCGATACATGATTGACCTCTAATTTACGACTCATCCTGACCACCCCTTTTCACATTTTCGACCAACGCATTAATCTGCGCTGATGAGATTCCAAGTTTCTCGGCTTCCTGAACCATCGGAATAATGTAAACATCCTTGAAAGCCTTCTGCCGTTTCCCAATCAACTTCTCCTTCGCTCCTTCCGCAACAAACATCCCGACACCCCTTTTTTTATATAAAATCCCTTCATCGACGAGCTGATTGACTCCCTTCGCTACTGTCACATGATTGATCTTGTAAAACTGCACGAGCTGATTCGTCGAAGGAGCCTGATCGCCCTCTTTCAGTTGATCATTCACAATCTGATCCTCAATCCGCTCACGAACTTGAAGGAAAATCGGCTTCCCCTCATCAAATTCCCTTCTCAATGAATCCTCACCACCTCTACTGAACGCTGTTTGAGTTTTGGTTATATAGTTAAGTATATGACTATATTACACGGTAGGTGAGTAGGCGTCAACTATTATTTTTGATTTTTTGGGTGGGTGGCTGAAATTTTTGGGTGGGTTGGTCGTGGTGGGGATGGATTCTAGCACCTTTTACATGGATTTTGAGCTTACGAGTGTGGTGGGCGGATACTCATTGCACTGCTTCCCGCGTTAATTGCACGGCTTCTGAAAATAATTGCACGGCTAAACGAATTTATTGCACGGCTTTTAACTTTTATTGCGCGGCCTCCCAGATTTATTGCACGGCTTTCAACTTTTATTGCACGGCTTCCCAGATTTATTGCACGGCTGCCGCACAAGTTTATTGCACAGCTTCACATGGATTGCGAGCCCTAACAAGTTTATTGCACGGCTAGCTTACATGTTGGACGGACAAGCGAGTGTAGGCTGATCAATCGGTCATATACCTTATTTATTTCTTAACTCATTGAAATGAGACAAGTAATGAAACTCTTTTGAGTCGAACCGATAAAACAAATGGTAACGAAACGACTTTGTTTTCCCACTACTATTTGTTGAAACTTTTATTAGCATATCCCTCGCTGTACTCCTGGCTTTCAGCACTGCGAAATTGCGGAATTCCTGATTTGAAATATGCGGTCCTATTAATAAGAAATAGTCTTTCAATGTATTTTCATGCGCATTTCGGCTACGGTGACCGCATGCTGGACAATGCCATCGAAAATTCAACATTTTCATTCCTCTTTCTCCACAGGTCTCACAAAATACGCCTTTCAAAAGGTCTTCTTTATTAATTTTATTGATCTTCAATATATCTGGAGAATAAGTTTGATGATTGTGTGAGATGGTATCCGCGAGGTTTGCGATTTCATTTGTCTGAAGCACATTGTGGTTGTGTTTTGTGACGAGTTCACGGAACAGGGAAGGTAATCTTTGAGGTAAGATCACGCTTTCGGCATGATGATTATTTGTTGGGTCAATTTTCAATCGTGTTTGGGGATTTGTTATAACTACATAATACTCAATAGGTAAATTACGGTAACCAAACTTCTCTAGCCAGATCGCAAGTTGATAGGCTTGCTCTTCAGCCTGGAGGACAGGATCTTCAAAAACTTTTTCTTGCTGGTCCTTTCTCTGAATCACTTGGTGGACGGTGTTATCAAACATTAAATCACTACTGTAATATTTCGATTCAAGAATCAACAAAAATTTTGGAGTAATCACTAAGAAATCGATTTGAAAATGCGATGAGTGAAGAAAAAGGCGAACGTTTTGTAAAACTCTGTGATGGATTGGAATCTTGCTAAGAGGATAATATAATCTCGACTCGCCGTATAGACCAGAAAGTTCATTTCTGACTCTCTGTTCAACATGATGATAACGTTTGTGAGTTTGGGGCAGGCGATGATACAGGGCTTGTAACTTGAGGATGTGCGGCGGTATAGGGGGCTTGCTAAAAGTAGACAAAATGGCATCTCTCCTTATATGTAATTGTTATTTAATTATAGCGAAAATTTCGCCGTTGACAAGCTGCTAAGCGATTTATTTTAGCATTGTGCAAGTTCATGTTGTTCATTTAATTGCACGGCTTCGCAGACTAATTGCGCGGGTAAATAAATTTATTGCACGGCTTCAGAGATTAATTGCGCGGCTAAAGGAATTTATTGCACGGGTGCAGAAATTAATTGCACGGCTCCCTGAATTTATTGCACGGCTCCGGCTCTCCGCCATTAATTATTCGAACGCCCTCCCAACCAAAAAACCAACCGCCTCCCAGCGATTGGTTTCAAAAAATTACTCATCGGTCATAACGAGGTTTGGTTTGGTTTTCAGACGGTGGGTTCCGTCGATGAAGCGGACGGTTCCGGAGTATGCGCGCATGACGAGTGTTTGGGTGGTTGCGCGGTCGCCTTTGAATTGGACGCCTTTCAATAGTTCGCCGTCTGTGATGCCGGTTGCTGCAAAAATGGCGTCGTCTCCTGATACGAGGTCTTCCATTTTCAAGACACGGTCAGGGTCGGTGATGCCCATCTTTTTGCAGCGGGCGATTTGTTCGTCGTTGACTGGTTTTAACCGGCCTTGGATTTCGCCGCCGAGGCATTTCAATCCGACGGCAGCGAGTACGCCTTCTGGGGCGCCGCCGATGCCGAAGAGGATATCGACGCCTGTATGATCGAAGGCGGTGTTGATTGCTCCAGCGACATCGCCTTCTGGAATGAGTTTGATTCTTCCGCCGGCTTCGCGGATTTCTTTGACGATATCATCATGGCGTGGTCTGTCGAGTACGCAAGCAACAACATCTCCGACTGCTTTTCCTTTCGCCTTTGCGACGGCTTTCAGATTATCAGTAACTGATGCGTTCAAATCGATTTTACCGACGGCTTCAGGGCCGACTGCGATTTTTTCCATGTACATGTCAGGTGCATGAAGCATATGGCCTCGGTCAGCGATTCCGACAACCGCAAATGCGCCCCAGCTACCGGAAGCGACGATGCTTGTCCCTTCGACTGGGTCGACGGCGATATCGACGTCTGGTCCGCCACTCATGCCTAATTCTTCACCGATATAAAGCATGGGTGCTTCGTCCATTTCCCCTTCACCTATGACGACTCGTCCGTTCATTGGGATCGTGTCGAAAACCGTGCGCATCGCTTCGGTTGCTGCGTTATCGGCTTCTTCTTTTTCCCCGCGTCCCATCCAACGTGCGGATGCCATCGCGGCAGCCTCGGTCACACGAACGATTTCCATTGATAAACTTCTCTCCATCGATGTTCCTCCCCATTTTGCTGGCTTACAGCTTACCTCATTATTTTACACGAAATGGATTTCATTTTATATATTTTGGTAAAATTTCTGGTCTTCTTCCGTCATTTTTTTTCTCCAAACGTGTGCGCCAAGATCGGAAAGCTTCTTCGTCAGGTCATGGTAGCCACGTTCGATGTGCTCCAGGCCGACAATTTCAGTGACGCCGTTGGCCATCAGACCAGCTGCAACGAGGGCGGCACCTGCACGGAGGTCGCTGGCTTTAACCTTGGCACCCTCGAGTGGTGTCGGACCGGTAATAATTGCCGAACTTCCCTCAATTTTTATCGAAGCGTTCATCCGTCGCAACTCATCAATATGCTTGAATCGGGCATTATAAATCGTATCGGTCACCACACTCGTTCCATCTGACTGGGTAAGCAGAGCCGTGAGTGGTTGTTGCAAGTCCGTCGGGAAGCCTGGATACACCAATGTTTTGATATCACAGGAATTCAGCGGTCGGTTGCCGCGGACGATGAGACGTTCTTCTTCCGCTTCGATGGAAACACCCATTTCACGCAGTTTCGCGGTCAATGATTCCAAGTGCGTCGGAATGACGTTATCGATGATGACTTCATTTCCTTTGGCTGCTGCGATGATTGTGTACGTTCCTGCTTCAATCCGATCCGGAATAATCGTGTGTTTGCAGCCTTTCAGTTCGTCGGTCCCTTCAATACGGATGACATCTGTACCCGCACCTTTGATATTGGCGCCCATGCTGTTGAGCAATGTGGCGACATCAATGATTTCTGGTTCTTTCGCTGCGTTCTCGATAATGGTCTTCCCTTTTGCCCGAACCGCGGCGAGCATGATATTGATCGTGGCGCCGACACTGACAACGTCCAGATAAATTTTTGTGCCGATCAATTCATCCGCACGAAGATAGACAGCGCCTTGTTCATTCGTGACCGTTGCACCTAAAGCTTCAAAGCCTTTGATGTGCTGATCGATTGGGCGTGGTCCCAGATTACATCCACCCGGTAGTCCAATGACGGCTTTTTTGAAGCGGCCAAGCATAGCACCCATAAAATAATAGGATGCTCTTAACTTTTTCACTTTTCCGTTCGGCAATGGCATGTCGACCATGTCGCTTGAATCGATCGTTACGTCTTCACCCGTTTGCGAAACCGTTCCACCAATATCCTCAAGCAGCTCTTTCAAGATTTGAATGTCTGAAATGTCTGGAAGTCCTTCAATCGTTACCTCTGATTCCGCCAAAATCGTTGCCGGCAATAGAGCAACCGCACTGTTCTTTGCCCCGCTGATCCGTACAGTACCGTTTAATTGATGGCCTCCCTCGATGAGTAATTTATCCATATTTTAAATGCCCCTTATTAAGTGTTCTATTCTTTATTATGCGGATTCACGCAGAAATCATGCTTGGTTTGCTTTTTCCCAATCTGCCAAAAACTTATCGATGCCTTGGTCGGTCAATGGATGCTTGACCAATTGCTGAATGACTTTGAACGGAATGGTCGCAATGTGTGCCCCATTCAACGCTGCCTCTGTCACGTGCATCGGGTGGCGAACGCTCGCTGCGATAATTTGTGTATCGATCGCATGTCGATCAAAGATTTCCGCGATCTCTGAGATTAGATACATCCCGTTTTGTCCGATGTCATCGAGTCTTCCAAGGAATGGTGAAACATAGGTCGCGCCGGCTCTGGCTGCGAGCAATGCTTGGTTCGCTGAAAAGACGAGTGTGACATTCGTTTTCACGCCCTTGTCCGTCAGCTGTTTGACCGCCTTCAATCCTTCCAGTGTCATCGGTACTTTAATCGTGATGTTCGGTGCAATTTTCACTAATTCTTCTGCTTCTTTCATCATACCTTCAACATCTTCGGAAACGACTTCTGCACTGACTGAGCCTTCCGTCACTTCTTGTGTAATTTCCTTCAACCGATCGTGAAAAGAAACGTTTTCTTTTGCGACGAGTGATGGATTCGTCGTGACACCAGCCAATATGCCTAACGCATTGGCCTCTTTAATTTCATCAATGTTCGCTGTATCAATAAAAAATTTCATTTGAATATCTCCTTTTTGTGAATGGTTCTCTTGCGATCCAACGCACCAAGACGAAAAGGCCAATCCAATTTCTGGATTAGCCTTCTATAAAATTTATGCTACTGTGAGTGATTCGACCAATTGATTCATTATTTGCTCCATGATACCTAACGAAACGAATAGCACAGTAGATATCCTCCTATTTGCACGCATGTAAAAATACATGCAGATTCTATCTATAGGATACCAAACTGTGCCACAGCTTCGCAACTTCACCAATGAATTACTTTGTAGGATTCAGTAATGTATGATTTACCGTTTGTACAACGTCCGTAATGTTAAATGGCTTTTCAATTATTTCTGTAATGGCTTTGGTTGTGATTTGTCGTTCGACGACTGATTTACTGTCTCCCGTCATTAAGATAATCGGGAAATAATGTCCCTCTTGTTGCACGATTTCAGCAAACTGATCCCCGCGCATCTTCGGAATCCTGTAGTCAATCAGAACGACATCTGGGTGTATTTCTGTCAATGCATGATGTGCTTCGATCGGGTCTTCAAAAACATGAACATTAAATCCCGACCGACCAAACACTTCTTTCAGCAGGACACGGACGCCATTTTCATCATCGATCACAAATAAGGTACGATCTTGCATCTTATCACCCTTCTTTTCAACCATCCATTTTCATCATAGATGAAGAAAGGTGAAAATACAACGCGTTTTGTAACATTTTCTGTTCATAGTTGGAACAAATTTATCAGTTCTCCAAATTCATACAAGCTTCAACAAATTTTTTGAACAACGGCTGTGGTCGAGTCGGTCTCGATTTGAATTCCGGATGAAATTGGGAGGCGACAAACCATGGATGATCTTTAATTTCAACAATCTCAATCAAGTGGTCGTCAGGGCTCTTTCCGGAGAAAACAAACCCATTTTCCTCCATCTGCTTCCGGTATTCATTATTGAACTCATAGCGATGACGGTGGCGTTCATAGACGATTTCTTCCTGATCATATGCTTGATACGCCTTCGTTCCTTCTTTCAACTTACACGCATACACGCCAAGGCGAAGTGTTCCGCCTAAATCTTCAATGTTTTTTTGCTCAGGTAATAGGTCAATGACCGGGTATGGCGTCGTCGGGTCGATTTCAGCTGAATGTGCACCTTTGAGTCCGAGGACATTCCGTGCGTATTCGACGGTCGCCAGCTGCATTCCGAGACAGATGCCGAAGAACGGAATTTGGTTTTCCCGCGCATAGCGGATTGCTTCAATTTTTCCATCAATACCACGGTCGCCAAACCCTCCTGGGACTAAAATTCCAGCGACATCGCTCAATTCCTCGGCTACATTCTCTGCCGTCAACTTCGCGGAGTCGACCCATTTGACTTTGACGTCGGCATCGAATGGATAGCCAGCATGTTTCAACGCTTCCACGACGGAAATATAGGCATCCGGCAAGGACACATATTTTCCGACCAAACCGATTGTAATGGTTTTCGATAAATTAGAAACCTGTTCAATCAACTTTTCCCACTCGGTCATGTCCGCTTCATTGCAGTCGATGCCGAAATGGTCACAAGCCAATTGATCAAGGCCTTGCTTTTTCATTTCCAACGCGACTTCATAAAGGATTTCTTGGTTGTGTGCCTCGACAACCGCTTCTTCTTTTATGTCACAAAAGAGCGCGATTTTTTGCTTCATGCTTTTACTGATGTCTTTATCGGTACGCAACACGATGACGTCCGGTTGAATGCCGAGAGATCTCAGCTCCTTCACCGAATGCTGCGTCGGCTTCGTCTTCAGTTCACTTGCTGCTTCCAAATAAGGAACGAGTGTACAATGGATATACATGACATTTTCACGACCGAGATCGCTTTTCAATTGACGAATCGCTTCCAGGAACGGCAACCCTTCGATATCTCCGACGGTCCCACCGATTTCTGTGATGACTACATCTGCGTTCGTTTCATGGCCCGCTTGGTAGACGCGGTCTTTGATTTCGTCGGTAATATGTGGGATGACCTGTACAGTCGCACCTAAATATTCCCCACGACGCTCTTTGCGAATGACCGATGAGTAAATTTTTCCCGTCGTAATGTTGCTGTATTTATTTAAATTATTATCGATAAAACGTTCATAATGGCCTAAATCAAGATCTGTTTCCGCACCATCTTCCGTCACAAAAACCTCACCATGCTGATACGGACTCATCGTGCCCGGGTCCACATTCAGATATGGATCGAATTTTTGGATCGTCACATTCAATCCACGGTTTTTCAACAGTCGGCCTAATGATGCAGCCGTGATCCCTTTCCCTAATGAGGAAACAACCCCACCTGTTACAAAAATATACTTCGCCATTTTCGTTCCTCTCTTTCTTCGCTCTTCCACTTAATATGAAGTCATTCATTTCATTTTATGAAGGGTAAAACAGTTTGTCCATAAAAAACGAAAAAAGCTCCCGAACAATGTCGGGAGCTTTCTGCTTTTTGAGAGCCCACATAGAATATTACTGCTTTCCTCGTGATAAGTCAAGAAGTTCTGTGTGTGGCTTTCCGCTCATTTTTAGTCGACCGTTTATTTCTCTTCGTTCTCATCCGTGTCCAAATCGTCTGTCTCTTCTTCGTCACCTTCAAAGTCATCATCTTCGGCATCTTCACGTTCTTCATCCATCTGACCAAACAGGTTGACATTATCTTCTTCGGCGAAACCTGCATCAACATCCGTCAGATCTTCCTTCAAATAATCCTCTTCCGGTTCTTCATCGATGTTGTCCGTGTCGGATTTTTTCTTCTTTTTCTTCTTCTTTTTCTTCGGTATTTCAGCTTCTTCCAATACGACGATATCTTCTTCCGTTTTGTCGTACGGGTACCATTGCTTCAATCCCCAGACATTCGAACCGACAGAAATGAAGCGGCCATCCACATTCAGATCCGTATAGAATTGCGCAATGTATTCGGTTTTTTCATCATCTGTCAATTCTTTTTCTTTCGCTACCTGATTATATAATTCATTGAAAGAAACCGTGTTGTTTTCATCTTCCAAAATTTCGTATGCAATTTCCACCATTGAGATCTCTCTCATATTCTCGTTTGAATACTTCTCCAAACCCATAGGCCAGCACTCCTTTTACACCGAATATACCAAATGGTGTCCTATTTTATCATTCTGCTTCAAAAAATCAACTTAAAAAACTTGCTTTCATGTAAGCATTCCATTTAATCATTCATATTTTAATATAGATACGTGCATTTTACCACACTATCCATAAAATTAATCGTGGGATTTTTGGTTGGGGTGGTTTGGGTGGTGGATGATTGGGTAGTTGGAGGTAATTAGTGTTGGTTATTGATTGGTTGAGGCGCGTTTTTTCAACTGTTTCGTGGGGTTTATCGGCAGTCAGAACACATTTATCGGCAGTTGGGCGCTCTTTATCGGCAGTCAGAACGCGTTTATCAGCAGTTAGGTGCTCTTTATCGGCAGTCAGACGCCGTTTATCGGCAGTTAGGCGATCTTTATCGACAGTCAGAACAAGTTTATCGGCAGTTAGGCGCTGGTTATCGGCAGTCAGAACGCGTTTATCAGCAGTTAGGCACTCTTTATCGGCAGTCAGAAGGCGTTTAACGGCAGTTAGGCGATCTTTATCGACAGTCAGACGCCGTTTATCGGCAGTCAGAACGCCTAATTCAACCCTGAAAATCATTCGACATCAATCTTTTTTATTCGACAGGCTTCGTATGAGTTACATAATCGTTGATAATCCTCTAAAATGAAAATAAGAGTGATTCGTCAAAGGATGGTGCGAATGAACAGTTGGCCATTACCGGAAGTGATCAAGTTTGTATTGCGTTCGTTTATGAAAAATCCAATGATTATCCTATTCATGTTTCTGACACCGCTGCTTCTGATGTTTTTGAGTTCCACGATTTTAAAAGAAGATGCGTATATGCCGACTGTTGGGGTGCAGGAAATCCCGGAGCGAATGCAGGCTTCGTTGTTGCAGCAGGACGTGAATGTGAAGCAGACTTCAACCATCGATGCGCTATCGGATTTTAGTTCAGGTGAGCTGGATGCATTTTTTACATTGGAGGAGCAAGGCGGGCTGTTGATGTTGGAAGGCAGTAAACCGCATGCGAATTTCAATGTGAATCAAGCGTTGACTGAAATGTATCTGTCTTATACGAATGGTGAGCGGCCGTATGAGGCGATTTATTTGAATGGGACGTCGCAAAATAACTGGTATGACTATATTGGACCTGGTCTGATTGCGTTTTTCATTTTCGCTTTTGCTTTGATTGGGAGTGCGATGTTGTTTTCCAGACAGGTGAAGGAATATGAGTTTCAACTGAATGGGACGCGATTCACTACGGTGTATTTTCTCCTGTTTAGTGTGTTGGCATTGATTCAATCCACCATTTTGGTGACCTACAGCATTTATCAATTGGAAATGTATATGAGTGGGTCGTTATGGGGTGTGCTGTTGACGGCATGGCTGATTGCGCTCGTCGGGGTCAGTCTTGGCATGGTGGTCGGCGTGTTTACCCGGACGTTTTTCCAGTTTGGTTTTACGGTGTTCCTCATTTTATTATCCCAGTTTTATTTTACCGGTATTTTGCCGAGTGAAAATATTACGTGGATGAATCGGATTGGCTTGTTTATGCCGGTGTCGTATTCGGTCGAAGGATTACGAGATATCATTATTCGCGATGAAAGTTTCATGGAAATTTCTACGTACGGATTGATTCTAATCATCTTCATTGCGATAAGTCTTCGCCTGGTCGGCTACAAATTAAGGAAACAAGCAGATGTTCAGCCATAGGTAATATAAAAACTTGGACGCCTTTCTCAAGCGTCCAAGTTTTTTCATCGTTACATATTTCTTCGGTACTGTCCGCCAACCTCGTAAAGCGCGTTTGTGATTTGTCCGAGGCTTGCGACTTTTACGGTTTCCATCAGCTCTGCGAAAATGTTTCCGTTTGAAGCGGCGACTTCTTTCAAGCGCTTGAGTGCCTCTTCCGTTTGATCCGCATGCTTCTTTTGGAAATTGCGTAAGTTCGTAATTTGTTGTTCCTTCTCTTCCTTGGTTGCCCGAGCGACTTCCATGGAGTTGATGTCGTCCTCTGACTGTGGGTTTGGATTCTGATATGTGTTCACACCCACAATCGGTAGTTCGCCCGAATGTTTTTGGCTTTCATAGTATAGTGATTCTTCTTGGATTTTTCCGCGTTGGTATTGACGCTCCATCGCACCGAGTACGCCACCGCGGTCATTGATCCGTTCGAATTCCTGCAATACCGCATCTTCAACGAGATCGGTCAACTCCTCAACGATAAACGACCCTTGAATGGAGTTTTCGTTTTTCGTCAAACCGAATTCCTTATTGATGATCATTTGGATCGCCATGGCCCGGCGTACGGATTCTTCGGTCGGCGTCGTGATGGCCTCATCGTACGCATTCGTGTGCAGCGAGTTCGTATTATCCTGAATCGCCAATAAGGCTTGCAAGGTCGTCCGGATGTCGTTGAACGCAATTTCTTGTGCGTGCAAGGAACGGCCGGATGTTTGGATATGATATTTCAGCTTCTGGCTTCGTTCGTTCGCACCGTATTTTTCTTTCATGACGATCGACCAAATCCGGCGAGCAACCCGCCCGATGACGGTATACTCTGGGTCCAAACCGTTTGAGAAGAAGAACGATAAGTTTGGTGCAAATTTGTTGATATCCATGCCTCTGCTCAAATAGTACTCGACATACGTGAACCCATTCGCGAGCGTAAAGGCCAATTGGCTGATCGGATTAGCTCCCGCTTCAGCGATATGGTACCCCGAAATCGAAACGGAGTAATAGTTCCGCACTTCATTTTCGATAAAGTATTCTTGGATGTCACCCATCAACCGTAACGCAAATTCCGTGGAGAAAATACACGTATTTTGGCCTTGGTCTTCTTTCAAAATATCTGCTTGGACGGTTCCGCGTACGACAGAAATCGTTTCTTTCTTGATTTGCTCACGCTCTTCCTCGTTCGGTTCGCGTCCTTCTTCTTCTTTGAAACGTTCGATCTGCTGATCGATGGCTGCATTGAAATACATCGCAAGGATAATCGGCGCCGGTCCGTTAATCGTCATGGAAACGGACGTCATCGGATGTGTCAGATCGAATCCATCATATAATTTTTTCATATCTTCGACCGTACAAATGCTGACGCCAGATTCCCCGACTTTTCCGTAAATATCCGGGCGCTCATCCGGGTCTTCCCCGTACAATGTGACCGAGTCGAATGCCGTACTCAAGCGCTTCGCCTCTTCATTTTTAGAAAGATAGTGGAAGCGTCGGTTCGTCCGCTCCGGTGTTCCTTCCCCGGCAAATTGCCGCGTTGGATCTTCTCCTTTCCGCTTGAACGGAAATACGCCTGCCGTAAACGGAAACGCACCTGGCACGTTTTCGGTCATCAGCCAATACAAGCGGTCTCCCCAATCGCTATAATTCGGTAAAGCGACTTTCGGAATTTTTAACCCGGAAAGGCTTTCGGTGTTCAGATCCACCGTGAATTCACGGTCGCGAACGGTATAGGTGAGTTGATCTTGTTGATATTGTTTTTTCAGCTCGTCGAAGTTTTCAAGCTGCTCGAGGTTTTCTGGATCAATTTTTTTCTTGTGTGTATCGATCAATTCGTCGAGCTGTTCGACTTCTGCCTCTTCCATTGCTTCTTTTGCACCTTGCAATTGATACAGTTTCCGTGCCGCTTCACTTTGTTTTTCCGCATCTTCTTTATATTTCTGCACCGTATCGACGATATCACGTAAATATTGGCGTCGTTCTGGCGGGATAATCAGGTTGTCTTTTTCGACAATCTTGATTTTTGTATCAAACGGAACTTTTACGTCCCAGCCATATCGATCGTTCAATGTTTCAACGATCGCGGCGAATAATGTGTTCGTCCCCGGGTCATTGAATTGGCTCGCAATCGTGCCAAAAACCGGGAATGTGTCTGGGTCTTGATGAAAAAGCATCCGGCTCCGTTCATACTGTTTGCGGACTTGACGGAATGCGTCTTCCGATCCTTTTTGCTCGAATTTGTTGATGACAATGAAGTCAGCAAAATCGATCATATCGATCTTCTCAAGCTGTGTCGGTGCACCGAATTCAGCCGTCATCACGTACATGGACAAGTCGGTAATCTCCGTAATTTCGGCATCCCCTTGCCCGATTCCGCTTGTTTCGACGATGATAAAATCAAAATCGGCTGCCTTCACGACCTGGATTGCTTCTTGGATCGACTTGGACAGTTCGCTTTTCGAATCGCGAGTAGCCAGTGAACGCATGTAAACGCGTGGGTTGAAAATGGCGTTCATACGAATCCGGTCACCGAGCAAGGCACCGCCGGTTTTCTTTTTCGTTGGGTCCACGGAAAGGATTGCCACTTTTTTATCCGGAACTTCATTGACGAAGCGACGGATCAATTCGTCAGTCAATGAACTTTTCCCGGCTCCACCGGTCCCTGTAATCCCGAGTACTGGAATGTTATCGTTTTTGATGTTCAGTCGGCTCGTAATTTCCTCACTGGATGTCTCCACGTTTTCCACGTGGCTGATCAACCGGGCAATCGCCTGGTAATCCCCGTCATGGACCGCTTCGACGTCTCTTTCCAAATCCATCGGTGTCGGGTGATCACATTCTTCAAGCATTTTGTTGATCATCCCTTGCAGACCGACTTCCCGACCTTCATCCGGTGAAAAAATCCGTGCGACGCCATATCCGTGCAGCTCATTGATTTCACGAGGCAGGATGACGCCCCCACCGCCGCCGTACACTTTAATGTGGCTGGCACCTTTTTCTTTCAATAGGTCAACCATGTATTTAAAATACTCGACATGCCCACCTTGGTAGGATGAAATCGCGATTCCCTGCACGTCTTCTTGGATCGCCGCGTTGACGACTTCTTCGACAGACCGGTTATGCCCCAAGTGGATCACTTCCGCACCGCTCGCCTGAAGAATCCGTCGCATAATATTAATCGATGCATCATGGCCATCGAACAGACTTGATGCCGTCACAAAACGTACATCATGCTTCACACGATAAGGCTCTGTTTGTTGCATGGTTAAACGCCTCCTCCACTTTTTTGTTTCGCTTTATAGGCCATTTGACCTTTCAGTAATTCAAACTGTTGTTTTGTATATTCTTTTAATGAAAATTCCTTTTGGATCAGCCATCTTCTGAAGCCCCACATTTGTCCTTGGACGTAAATGTTATTGGCAACTAACGACAGTTCTTTTTGATCGAGTACATCCGGATAACTATTTTGGATGACCCGTTCCAAGATTCCGACCATCTCCCGTTCTTTTTTCAAGACGTATTCTTGTTCTTTTTTCGGGAGTGCCTTCAGTTCCTGATATAAAATCAGCACTTCATCCTGCATTTCATCCATGATTTGAAAATAAGCCGTCACCGCTTGCTTGAGGGCTTCTTCTGAAGTGGATTCCTGGTCCGTGACCCGCTCCATTCGAATTTTGACTTCATCATGAATCGTATCGCACACCAAAAAGAGGACATCTTCCTTTTTGCGGATATATTCATACAGCGTGCCGATACTGAATCCGGCCGCTTTCGCGATTTCTCGTGTGGTCGCTCGGTGAAAACCTTTTTGTTTAAAAAGATTTACGGCTCCTTTTTGCAATTGGCTGAGCCGTTTTTTGACCAGCTCTTCATCTTTGACCGATGAATTGATGCGTTGATCCATCCAGTTCACCCTCTTTCTTTCCATTCCTTCAGCCACTTTTCAGCTAATGCGTATGGGTTGTCTTCGTTTTGTAGTGCGTCCTGCTTGGATTGATCAGACTCAATCGAGGCACGAACGTCCTTCCAAATCGCTTCTTGAATCAATTCATAGACTTCGTAGCGCAATTTTTCAGCTCGTTTCTCGATGCCTGATTCGGTCTCTTCCAAGTACTGTTGATGTTTTTGGATCGCCTCGTACCACTTGTCGAAGCCGAAGTTTTCAACAACGCTCGTCTCGACGATTTGTGGTTCGAAGTCTTGATGGTTTGATATATGGATTAAATCTTTCAGTTGGCGTTTTAATTTTTTGACTCCTGGTATGTCGGCTTTGTTCAAAATAAACAAGTCGGCAATTTCCATGATGCCTGCTTTGAAAACTTGTAACACGTCCCCGCTGTTCGGCGTGAGGACGACGGCTGTCGTATCGGCTACTTTCATAATATCCAGCTCCGACTGCCCGACACCGACCGTTTCGATCAAAATATAATCGAAACCATACGCATCACAGGCGCGAATGGCATCTTTCGTCGCACGAGCAAGACCGCCGAGGCTACCACGCGTCGCCATGCTGCGGATAAAGATTTTTTCATCCGAAAAATGCTTGGTCATCCGCACGCGGTCCCCGAGTAAGGCACCACCGCTGAAAGGACTCGTCGGATCAACGGCAATGACGGCAACCGTGCAATCTTTTTCCCGAAGGATCGTCAAAAAGCGGTCGACGAGTGAGCTTTTCCCCGCCCCAGGAGAACCGGTAATGCCGATATAATGTGACTTTTTCTTATGACGGTTAAGCCCTTCCATCAGCTGCAGCTTTTCCGGATGGTCGTTTTCGATCATCGTTATCGCTCGAGCCAACGACCGTTGGTTGCCTTGATGAATTTTTTCGACGAGTTCCTTCATTTAAATCTTCCTTTCAAGCGATCGTTCTTACTTGGTCACCATCCGACCGACGACCAATCGTTGAATCTCCTGTGTACCTTCGTAGATTTGCGTGATTTTCGCATCGCGCATATAACGCTCGACTGGGTAGTCTTTCGTATATCCGTAGCCACCGAAAACTTGAACAGCTTCTACTGTCACACGCATCGCCGTGTCTCCCGCAAAAAGTTTCGCCATCGCAGATTCTTTCTGATACGGCAAGCCTTCTGACTCATTGTAAGCCGCCTGATAGGTTAATAGGCGGGAAGCTTCCACTTCAGTCGCCATGTCTGCGAGTTTAAAAGAGATACCTTGGTTGTGTGCGATCGGTTTGCCGAATTGTTCACGCTCTTTCGCGTAGTCGGTTGCCGCATCGAGTGCACCTTGGGCAATCCCAACAGCTTGTGCAGCGATCCCATTACGTCCACCGTCCAATGTCGTCATCGCAATCTTGAACCCATCGCCTTCTTCGCCAAGCATGTTTTCTTTTGGCACACGGCAGTTTTCGAAAATCAATTCCGTCGTAGGGGATGAACGAATGCCTAGCTTTTTCTCTTTTTTCCCGAAACTGAATCCTTCCGTTCCTTTTTCAACGACGAATGCGGAAATGCCTTTATGTCGGGCATCTTGGTCAGTTTTTGCAAAAACGATATAGATGTCAGCGACTTCACCGTTTGTAATCCACACTTTGTTGCCGTTTAAGACGTAGTCATCGCCGTCTTTTTTCGCTGTGGTCCGCATTGAGGCTACATCACTTCCGGCACCTGGTTCAGATAATGCGTACGCTCCGAGTGCCTCGCCCGTTGCGAGACGTTGCAAGAAGTTTTTCTTTTGGTCCTCATTTCCGTATTTAAAGATCGGCCAGCTCGCCAAGGAAATATGAGCCGATAGCGTTACACCGATCGAGGCATCCACACGGGATAGCTCCTCTACCGCAATCGCATAACTGACAAAATCCGATCCGATGCCGCCGTACTCTTCCGGCCAAGGAATCCCCGTCAGCCCCAGCTCAGCCATCTGATCGAAAAGCTTACGGTCGAATCGCTCTTCCTCATCCCGTTCAGCCGCTGTCGGTTCAACTTCTTTTGTGGCGAAATCTCTTACCATTTTGCGTAACATCTGTTGCTCTTCCGTTAATTGAAAATTCATCTTTCATCCTCCTTGTGGGTAAGTGTTTTTATATATTGGGTGTTTTGTTTGGCGTTGTGCGTTGAGCGCGGGAGCCTTGCATTGAGTTTGGACAGCCGTGCATTGGGTTTGGGCAGCCGTGCA
>CALGNY010000222.1 GCA_937958375.1 uncultured Bacillaceae bacterium | reverse complement strand
GACGTTCATACTTTAAAAAACTACGCGCATACTAAATCGATGGACACCCATACAGTAACCAACCACCCCCATAATGAATTTTAAGCACTCACGCAATAGGCTTAAAAAATATAAAAATCCCCCGCAGCCAACAAGACCACAGGGGGAAATTAACCTACCATCCGGAAAATAATTATAATCATTCTAAAATAATAAACAGTATAGAAACTTGAACAAAAATATAATTATCATTGTTTTTTTGTAAACAAATCAGATTTTATTTCTCAATAGCTTACGTATTGTAAACGGAAACAACCTGTACTACAATAGAGTTAACCTCGATCATAAGGTTTTATTTAGACGCTATCTTTTTTTGCCGCCAATGACGCAGTTGGCGGTCTTTTTTTGCCCGAAAAATACCTTCCGTTTGGGGAAGGTATAATTCGACAGCCGAATCAGTTTCTGTCACACCGTTAAATTTTTAGTAAAAACACCGTTTAACCTTCATTTTCGTCATTTTCTTTACGGTCATACGTATTGGCGACTGAAGTCGTTAATCCGAGATGATCCTTCAAGTCAGATTGAATCTCTTCGACGCTTTCTTCATCCAATTCATAGTAATAAATGTTCTCTTTGATCAAATTGCTACCCTCGAGTTGTTTTTTCTCCAGTTGCAATCCACCGCCACTGGTCACGTAGCTGTGCAAGCTAATCATTTCATTGAACGGCATGTTCGTCGTCAAGTGGTCACTGATATCATCAATCAAATTATCATATTTCGTGATATTGGAAACCGACATCGTTTTCTTCAAAATCGTTTCCAACAGTTCCATTTGACGTTGACCACGGTGCAGGTCGTTATCGTATTTCCGTGTCCGCGCAACCGCCAGGGCTTCTTCACCTGTCAACAACTGCTCACCGGGTTGCAAGACGATTGTTCCTTTAACATCCTGGCTATTGGATTCTTCCATATAATAAGGGACATCGAACTCGACGCCACCCAATGTATCGACGACTTTGACAAACGCTTCAAAATCGAGTCGGGCATAATAATCGACTGGGATATCCAGCAAATTTTCGACCGTATCTACCGTTTCATCCAATCCGGCTTTCGCGTGGACGTGGGTGATTTTGTCTTTTTCCAATTGATAGGGAACATCGACATACGAATCACGAGGAATACTCAGTAGATTAATTGAATTCTCTTCTTTATTGAATGTCGCCAGCACGAGTGCATCCGCCAAGCTGGATGAACCGGCGCGCGCTTCGCTATCATCTACACCAATAAATAAAATGGATATATTATCTTCTTTCGGATCGACTTTTTCTTCACGTTTTTCAGATTTATCACCGCGTTTCAATTCGACTTGAGAGCTATCGATGGCTTTTTCAGCTTCTTGATAAATCGAATGACCGTACACAAACACGCCAGCCAAACAAACGATCAGGACCACAACCAATCCGATCATGATTTTTGTACGTTTTTTCATTAGAATCTCGTATTCCCTTCTTTATTAATCGTTTAAATCCACATCTATCTCCATATGACGTTCGTTACCGAGAGAAAGTTTCACCTGGGCATTCGTCAAATCTGTCATCCACGTCTGAAAATCTTCAGTATCGGCAATCGGGACATACACGTGAAAGGTCACATCATCCGCATAATCAATCTTGTCGATAACGTGCTGATTGTTGCGAAGCTCGTTTTCCACTTTACCGAGCAACGAGTAATTCGCTTGGACCACGACTTCCTTCATCAATAAACGTTTGACGACGCCGACATGCTTAATCGCCTCGGAAGTGGAAGATGAATACGCACGAATCAGACCACCCGCACCTAACTTGATGCCGCCAAAATACCTGGTGACGACCACACATGTGTCCTTTAGGTCCATCTTCTGCAAAACATCGAGCATCGGAACGCCTGCCGTCCCACTCGGCTCCCCATCATCATTTGCTTTTTGGATCAAATTATTTTCACCGATCATATAAGCCGAACAATTATGCGTAGCTTGATAATGCTTTTTCTTGATCGCTTGAATAAACGCTTGCGCTTCTTCTTCGGTTTCGGTTCGCTTCACATGACCGATAAAACGCGACTTTTGGATGACGATTTCATGTTCACCGTCACCTTTTATCGTAAAATAGCTTTCTAGCATGGCAATTGCCTCCTAATAGACTAGTATATAAAATCTGTCAAGAAACGGCAATGTCTTCATCAAATTATCATCAAATCGTAAAAATAATCGAGATTTCCTTTAAAAAATGTTAGAAATATAGGTATAATGATAATCAGAGTGATATTTTTCCAAGAATCCGTTAAATAATAGGCCTAAAGTATGATGTTAAACTTTGGATGGTTGGATAAACCGTCATCATGTAGCTTGTTTTAACGGATTGGTAAAACGAATGTTAGGGGATTGTAAAGGCTATCGGGAAGATATTATGGTATGATTATCATTAATTTCATGAAGTTTGATGGTCCAATAAAGGATCTACAATGAATAGTAACCCCCAAAAAAGAGAAAAACACATCGTAGGTTATAGGTACATTGGAGGAGAAATCATGTCAGAAGTAAAAGAATCCGACAAAGCATTGGACCAAATCATCGAAGAAATGGTAGATGTCGTCAGCAACAGTAAAGAAGAGATTTTTGCGTTAGGTGAAGAATCACGCAACCAACAAGAAGCCCTTCAACGCGAATTGACACAAGTAAAACAAGATGTTTTGCAATTAATTGAGGACAATGATCAATTGGAACGCAAACTAAAACAATCCCGTATTCGATTATCTGAAGTCAGTAAACATTTTGACCAGTACAATGAAGAGCAAGTCCGTTCCGTTTACAACGATACGCATGAACTGCAAACACAAGTCGTCTTGCAACGGCAAAAAGAAGAGGGCCTGATCAAGCGACGTGAAGAATTGGAACAACGAATACGCGCACTCAGTGTTATTATTGAAAGATCAGAAACATTGATGAGCAAAACCAATGTCATCCTGACGTACCTCATGACGGACTTTCAAAGCATCAATGAAACGATTGAATCCGCGAAAGAAAGCCAAGAATTCGGCTTAAAAATTATTGAAGCACAAGAAGATGAGCGTCGTAATTTATCGCGAGAAATGCATGATGGACCCGCCCAAATGCTGGCCAACGTCATGATCCGATCAGAAATTGTCGGAAAAACCTTCCGAGAAAAAGGAATTGAAGAAGGTTTGAAAGAAGTAAGAACTATGAAGGAAATGGTCCGGCAATCACTCTATGAAGTCAGACGGGTGATTTACGACCTTCGCCCAATGGCCCTCGATGATTTGGGGCTGGTACCGACGTTACGGAAATATCTCGCGACCACCGAAGAATATCACCAAGTTCGAATTGAATTCATCACCCGTGGAAAAGAAGAACGATTCCGGCAAAAATTCGAAACCGCAGCATTCCGGCTCATCCAAGAAGCCGTCCAAAACGCCATCAAACATGCAGAACCGACCGTCATCCGTGTCGTTTATGAAAACACACCTCAGTTTTTGAACTTACACATCAACGATAACGGAAAAGGATTCGATCCATCTGAGAAACGCGATGGTTCATTCGGAATCATCGGCATGCGTGAGCGGATTGATATGCTGAACGGCAAACTGGAAATCGATTCAAAACCTGGTGGAGGCACAAAAGTAAAAATCGCTTTACCCCACCAACTGGTTGACTAACGTGGTTGTATCTAACGGAATGGCTAGAGAAAAAGAAGCGGCTATTCTTTAGATTTTACAAATAGAACCGATATCGAAACTAGTCATAGCCTTAAATAAAAATCAAGCACCACTATGGATGTCTTTATGTAGGTTGCAGATGAGTAATTATGAACCGAGCTTAATTCTAGCAAAAGAACCCGCACATTTTTAGG
>CALGNY010000221.1 GCA_937958375.1 uncultured Bacillaceae bacterium | reverse complement strand
AATCAATAAGAAAGAAACCGAATTGACATCAGGCTATTTTGTTTAGTTTTCAAGGATCAAAAATGCATGTCGTTTTTTGCGACAAGACTTAATATATCATAGCTCCACTATGCTGTCAATAGGTTTTGTGCATTCTATTTTGTTGAAAGAAAAATGCTCAAAATCTCTCGACAACGCTACTTAATATAACATATCTACTTTAGTGAATCAATACAATTTAACCAACAAAATGAATAGAAAATATAGCCAAAAAGTTGAGGTGGATTGGAGTGATTTGCTCGACAATAATCAGGTAGATTAGATTGAAGGTATTTTCTTTAGATGTGAATGGGATCTAATAGATCGACTATTGTTTTATTCATACATATACGACCGTCATCGCTCGACTCACTCACACAAAAACACACAAATGAGGAGGGTCGTTCAACCACAAGGAACAAAATAAACGTTTCGGGCAAAAACTCATCCATTCCTCGCAAAAAATATGCGACCCAAGGCGAATGATATGTGACCACCATTCGTCTATATGCGCCCTGCATCAACGTATATGCGCCCAAACTAAAAATATATGTGCCCAAAATCCAGATATATGTGCCCGTCAGTGAAAAATATGAGCCGAAGAGGTGCTATTTGGTCCCTTCACCGGCTAAATGTGCCTTAACCTGAATATATGCGACCGTCAGACGGCTAAGCTATATGGTCCAGCCGCCGCCCGTCCAACATCAAAATATCCCAAGTCAGCCCACAACCTCCTCACTTCACATGTGGAAAGTTCTTTCGTGGTGTGTAATTCACTAATTCATTTTGATTGGCGAATCGTTTGTAGACATTAAACAAAGTCATATATCTTCTTTTGATGGATTGTTTGATCTCTTCATCAAAATCATCGAATGTCAATTCAAAAAGTAATTCATCCATTTCTTTTTTCAATAAATATTCGAGCTCTCTTTGTTCTTGATCACTAATCAATAAACCAAGCAATTCATAGTCACCCATTTCTATATATGATAAAGGCAGTTTGTTGTCTCAGTATCCTGCTTTATGTAATATAACCATTCTAAAAATATGCAAACATTCATATAGATATTTATAAATAGAACTTCACAAAGGAATGGATCAAATGTTTTTTACATTGAATTGGACAAGCTGGAAGAAATGGATGGCTATTTTGGCGATTGTATTATTTTCTTTTATCTCTTATCGGTTCGCGGCCACCTATATATTTGACTACGCAACACAAGCCGAGCCAAGTGAGGGGCAATTCATGGGTGAAGGAGCGATCACCAAGAGTTTGAAAGAGGAAAAAGAAATTTCGTTGACCTTTAATGTCCCGTGGGGTGACGATGTGATTGTCGATGTCATAGAGGTTCTCGATGAAAAACAAGTCAAGGCCACTTTTTTCGTTAACGGGCAGTGGGCACTACGCAATGAAGATTTGGCGGAATGGATTATCGACGAAAACCATGAAGTGGGATTACTTGGATTTTCAGATGAATCGTATGAAAATCAATCGCTTGACTACATAAAAGAGGACCTCGAAAAAGGTGAAACGGTCCTGAAGAATTTGGAGTATGAGCCGCTTCGCTATGTTCGCGTTCCAGAAAATAAATATTCTGAAACGGTCACCGAACAAATTTATAAACTGGGGTACCGCACCGTATTTTGGAGTGTTTTTGCGAATATCGATCAAGAAAAGAGTGCGACGGCCATCAGTAATCAGATCAACTCAGGAATTGGTAGTGGGGACATTATTGTCATGCCGATTCGGGATGATTTGACGAAAGCACCCGAAGTCATTCGGCATTTAATCGAACAGAAGGAACAAGATGGTTTTGAGTTTGTGACGATTACCGAGCTCCTTTCGCCTGCCCAAATGGAAATCGAGCCGATCAATTAGGACGACCTTACAATCTAAAGACCCTGGATGCCAGTTGCACCCAGGGTCTTTTGCTATTTCCGCTTTTTTGATTTCGCTCCGTTTTTTTGATTCGCAGCCTTTTCTTCTGCCTTATTTGGCATTCCGACTTCTTCGCCTTCTTCATTCGTAAACCCGACGATGTGATGTAAACGCAACAATTGAAACGTATTACATGCGACGAGCGGTACAATCATAATCATCATCGTTGCTGGGTCATCCGTCCGCAAACCTGGAATCCACTCGAGTGTCGTCACGACAACCATGAAGAAAACGGCAGGCAAAAATGCCCGAGGATGCGTGTCTTTAGCTTTTACATAAGCTACAGCAAGTGAATAAAGGAACAAGACAGCGGCTACAACTATGTATGGAAATAAACTTCCCGGTTCGTCTGCTCGTGTATAACGTAAGTAAACTAGGTCAAATACGACAATGGCAATAATAACGATTTGAGCATGTTTCCAAAAATAGCCGAAGAAACCTTTCCCGAACTGATGAACGGTCAAATAAGCAAAGAAGCCCATTTGACTGATCACACTATACAATAGCCCCAAAGCGGCAAACCATAAAAATGTCCCCGTCAATTCCCACATATTCAGTGGGTCCATATATTCTTGGTAAGCATCAGCCCTTACGAAGAAGCTCGTAATGACAGCTCCTAATAATCCGAGTAATAAGGTGACACTTGAAAATTTCAGCCAATTTCTGATTGTCACTTGATTTCCCTCCAAAAGTAAACACATCTACACATACATTTCGTATTTTACCACGTACAGACAAATTTTGCCCAATCGTAATGTGTATATTTTTTCACAAAACCATCAAATTAAATAGAAGAGAGACTAACTAAGAAGGAGTCTAAACGATGATGTTCATAAGAATGGTGGGATCAAGTTTACTCATACTCATCTTATTACTGAGTGCCTGTACACAAAATGAACAATCGGGACAAAATGCTGAATATGAAACGACGAAAAAAATGGTCGTTGATATACTGAAAACCGATGACGGAAAAAAAGCGGTCAAAGACTTATTGGCCGAAGAAGAAATGAAGAATGAATTGGTTCTCAATTCCCAAATCGTCAAAGATAGTATTGAACAAACGTTCCAAAGCGATCAAGCGAAACAATTTTGGACACAACTTTATGAAGATCCCTCTTTTGTCAAAGCGTATGTGGAAGCGACCAAAGAGAGTGAAGAGGATCTTATGAAAGGCTTACTAACGGATTCAACATACCAAGAGCGGTTAATCAAAATATTCCAAGATCCACAAATGCAAGAAACAATTGTTCAGGCTCTATCTAGCCAAACGTTCAAATCCCATTTGGAACAATCCATCAAAGAAACACTGGAAAGTCCACTTTTCAAAGCCCAAATGATCGAAGTTTTGCTGAAAGCTGCCGAGGATGCGCAGCAGTCACAAGGCGGTGGATCTGGCGGCGGTTCCCAAGAACAACAAGGTGGCGGTGAAAGCGGCGGTTCATCCAGTGAAGGTGGCGGAAGTGGTGGTGGATCTGGCGGCGGTGGCGGTGGTTCATAAGGTCGCTCCCGCTCCCGACCTCGCACTAAACAAAAAAGCTGTCTCGCGATGAGACAGCTTTTTTATATCGTTATGCCCGTTTTGTGACTTGATTGGCAATGGATAAGAAGACTTTTCCGATTGGATGGTCTTCTTGATAAACACCCGGTGCAAAAATATCTTCTTCCTCATACGGTTGTTGCAATGGCAGGCGACCGAGTACATCTGTTTCCAAAACCTCAGCCAATTTATCTCCGCCACCTTCACCGAAGACATATTCCCGTTGTCCAGTCAATGAGCTTTCAAAATAGGCCATGTTCTCAACAATTCCGATAATTTCATGTTCGTTTTTGATGGCCATTTGACCGGCACGTGCAGCGACAAATGCTGCAGTCGGATGAGGTGTTGTTACGATCAATTGCTTAGAGGACGGCAGTAATGACTGGACATCCAACGCAATATCACCCGTTCCTGGTGGTAAGTCCAAGAGAAGGTAATCCAAATCGCCCCACTCGACTTCTTTAAAGAAGCTTGTCAGCATTTTTCCGAGCATCGGACCTCTCCAAACGATCGGGGAGTTGTCTTCCACGAAAAAGCCCATGGAAATCACTTGGACGCCAAAACGCTCAACCGGAATGATCTTTTCCCCACGAACTTGTGGGCGGTTTTCGATTCCCATCATATCCGGGACACTGAAACCATAAATATCGGCGTCCACTATTCCTACCTTCTTGCCTAGGCGTGCCAATGCCATCGCTAGGTTCACGGTGACCGTAGACTTCCCGACGCCACCTTTCCCGCTGGCTACAGAAATAAATTTCGTTCCTTTCTGACCAATCAGGTTCGCTTCGCTTTCTTCGTTGGCTGCTTGTAGATATTCATTTTTCAATTCCTCAGGCAGCTCAGTGAAACGAAGACCGACTGTAGCAGCACCTTCTTGCTTCAACAGCCCAACAATTTCTTGTTGAAGCTGCAATTGCTCACCAGAGTTTGGATTGGCTAAAGCAATCTTTATGCTGATATGCTCTTTTTCTTCTTTGATTTTAATGTTCTGTATTGCACCCGTCTCTTCAAACGTTCTATGTATATGCGGGTCTTTGATCGGGTTTAATAGTTCTCTGACTCGTTCTTCGGTAACCAAACGTTACACCTTCCTTTATTTAAGAATCGTGCAACGTTAGTATAACATAATTCAAACCATATTCTGAACCGCAAGGCTTATGGATTCGGTTCTTCCGCCATGACATACTCAATGATGCCTTCCGCGATGGCTGATGCCAGCCGCTTCTGATAACTTTCCTGCTGTAAGAGTGCACGTTCACCTGGGTTTGACAGGAATCCCAATTCAACCAAGGCCCCTGTCGCTTCGGCATGCTTCAGCAAATACACCTGATCGATCCCGAGGGCGACACGAGTGCCCCCAGTTTCATCCCGGAGTCGTTGTTGAATCGATTTCGCCAGCATCTCGTTCTCACCCTCTTCATCCGGAAAATAAAAGGTTTGCACACCAGACCATTTAGAACTTGGAATTGAGTTCAGATGGACACTGAGGAATAAATCTGGTTCTTTCTCCTGAATGAATTGGACACGATTTCTGATATCCTCTGATTTTCTATTTGAAAAACCACGCGTGCTTTTTTCGGCAAGGTCATGGTCATCCTCCCTTGTCATATGAACAACCGCACCAGCTTGCTGCAAATAATCACGCAATAACAAAGACGTCTCCAAGGCAATCGTTTTCTCATACACCTGCTCACGATCCGCCCCACCATCAGCACCGCCATGACCCGGATCAATGACGATCACTTGGTTCGCCAGTGGCATCGTGACACTCGTCGGTGAAAAGAACGACGGAATCGGATAACGGATCAAATAAATCAGTAATAATAAACCGAGCACCCACAAGAGCGTATAAAGCAATTTCTTCACGAACTCCCCCTCCCCTCTTTCAATCATATGGACAAGGGGTAGGGGATATGTCGTTGCATGGAATCTTTATTGAAAAAGTATGGCTGCATTCGAAAATTGCTGTAGAAGAATAAGCTTCTGAAGCACGGGATTGAGCTGACGATTTATTGTACGTTTTTGTTAATCTTCGTTCAGTGAATGAATGTGTGGATTGAGCGGCTGGAAGTGTGGAATTGCGCGGCTTCATGAGGTTATTGCGCGGCTTCGCGGAATTATTGCGCGGCTTCACGAGATGATTGCACGGCTTCACGGATTTATTGCACGGCTTCGCAAGATTATTGCACGGCTGGGAAAGATTATCTAAAAAAGTATGGAATCCTCCTCGACTTGTACGGAATTGTTCCAAATAAGTACGGAATCCAGCCCGATTTGTACGGAATTCCTCCAAATAAGTACGGAATCACGCCCGACTTGCACGGAATTCCTCC
>CALGNY010000220.1 GCA_937958375.1 uncultured Bacillaceae bacterium | reverse complement strand
GCACATATTTTCTTATGATGGGCATATATCTTTCCGGCTAGGGCACATATTTTCTCGAGACGGGCGCATATATTCGTTAGTAGGTAACATATATTCTTGCGACTGGTACATATTTTTTCACGAAGGGCATATATCTTCCCAGCTAGGTCGCATATCGCTTCACGTAAGGTGCATATCTCCCTGTGCAGGTCACATATTTCCCGAGTAGGCCACATTTCCTCTCGTGATGGTCGCATATCTCCCCGCCCAAGTCGCATATCCCCTCACCACGGACACATAAACCAACACCTCCCCAAAAAAAATACCCAATTTTCTACCACGCTACCTTCCATTTTCAGCTATAATAGATTTATAGATACATATACATAGGAGTTCTGTGACATGACATTTGAAATGGTTTTCGTCAGTATTTTAATCTTGGCCATGTTTGTTCTGTTATTTCTCGAAGTGGCACGGCCGGATATCATCGTTTTGCTTGTCTTAGGTGTGTTTATTTTCACGGGTATTTTGACGCCAGAAGAGGGACTTGTAGGTTTTTCCAATGAAGGGATGTTGACGATTGCCCTCTTGTTTATCGTGGCGGGCGGCATTCAGCGGACCGGGATCATTAACCGGTTTGTCATGTGGCTATTGGGAAATGTGAAGTCGACGAAGAGCTTGATCGGTCGGTTTTTTGCGCCGGTTTCATTGGCATCAGGTTTCTTGAATAATACGCCAATCGTCGTGACGTTTACGCCAGTCATTCGGGAGTGGGCACTAAAAAATGATATTTCGCCTTCCAAACTGCTGATCCCACTTTCGTACGTGACGATTCTGGGTGGAACAATCACGTTGATCGGGACGTCTACGAATCTCGTGGTCCATGGGTTATTGCGCAGTTACGGGCATGAAGGTTTTTCATTTTTTGAGCTGGCAGTCATTGGGCTACCGATTACGATTGTCGGGTTCATTTACTTATTTACGATCGGGACGAAAATCTTGCCTTCCCACAAGGATATGACGCAGCAGATTCGCGAGGATACGAAGGAGTATTTGGCGGAACTCGTAGTGACAGACGATTTTCAGCATACCAATAAGCCGGTCAAAGATGCGTTGTTTAAGCATTTGAAAGGGATTTACATAGTTGAAATCATTCGTGGGGAAGAACGGATTAACCCGGTTCGTCCGACCACTGTGATTTACGCGGACGACCGCTTGATTTTTTCTGGAAAAATCTCGACGATTGCAGATTTGGAAAAAATCAGAGGGCTGCAAGTGGAGACTGGAACGGATTTGAATCTGGACGATTTGACGCACCGTGATGCGGATACGGAGCTGGTCGAAGCGGTCATTTCGCATGAATCACCGCTGATTAACCGGACGATTAAGGATATTCAGTTTTTGAATAAATACAATGCCGGCGTCATCGCTGTTCACCGAAAAAATCGGAAGGTGGAAGGTGAGATTGCCGATATCGTGTTGCGAGCAGGGGATACGTTGTTGCTGTTGACCAACCAGGATTTTTTGACGAAATATGAGAATTCAACGAGTTTTTACGTCGTTTCGCATATTGATCCCCCGAAAAAATTGCAAGAAAATTTGGTGGAAGGACTGTTTGCGGTCGGTGTCATGGCGATAATGGTAACCCTTGTGTCGCTTGGCTTTTTGACGATGTTCAAGGCTATGATTTTTACCGTGATTCTATATTTGGTGACGCGGGTTGTTTCGATTGAAGGGATGCGGGACTACATCCAATTCCCGGTGCTATTGCTGATAGCGGGCGCGATTGGGGTCGGAGCCGCGATGACGAAAACCGGCCTAGCGTCCTTGTTGGCTGAAAAATTATTATGGTTGGCCGAGCCGCTCGGGATTTTCTTCATCTTGCTGTTCATTTATTTGTTGACGAATATTTTCACTGAGCTGATCACAAACGCGGCAGCCGCTGTGTTGATGATTCCGATTGGTTTGGATATCGCTGAAATGATCGGTGTCGACCCGATTGGTTTCGCGGTTCTGATTGCCATCGCCTCATCGGCAAGCTTCATCACGCCGATCGGCTATCAAACGAACTTGATCGTTTATGGGCCGGGTGGCTATTCATTCAGTGATTATGTCAAAGTCGGCCTCCCGCTGAGCATTGCCGTCATGTTGATGACAACGACGATGACGTATTTTGTATGGTTCTAATTTGGTGGTGAAATTTTTTATGGAAAAAATTCTA
>CALGNY010000219.1 GCA_937958375.1 uncultured Bacillaceae bacterium | reverse complement strand
TTATCAACAGTCAACCACCATCCATCAACACTCATTCCCTCCCCCATCTCATAATTCCACATCTTTTCGGATAAAATATCGGGGTGAGGTGGTTCGGGTATGATCCAGCAGCTGTTGCGTGTTTATTTTCAATTGCCGACTTTTTTTCGGTTGATCATTACGGTGCTGTCTTTCTTGCTTTTCTTTGGCTATATGATTTATTTGGTGGAGCCTGAGCAGTTTACGTCGATGTTTGAAGGGGTCTGGTGGGCGTTCATAACGGGAACGACGATCGGGTATGGGGATTATGCGCCGGTCACCTTGACTGGTCGGATTTTGACGATTGTGATGATTTTGTTCGGTGGTGGGCTCATTGCTTACTATATGGTTGCCGTTTCAAATCACACGCAAAAGAAAGAGAAGGAGTTTCACGAGGGGCAAGTGGCATATCAAGGGCAAGGGCATCTGATCATTGTCGGCTGGAATGAGCGGTCACGGCGGTTGATTAAGTTGTTCCAGGAGCATCAAGAGAAGCCGCCGTCTATTTTGCTGATCGACCGGACGGCTAAGGAAAATCCGCTTCCGCTCACGTTCGTCCATTTCATCAAAGGGGACCCGACCGTTGATGAAACGTGGGAACAGGCCAATATTCATCAAGCGGAAAAAGTGATCATTACGTCGGATCAGTCGCTTAAAGAGCGGGATGCGGATTACCATTCGACCTTACTGACAATCACCGCGCGAGGGCTGCATGCGTCGATTCCGATTTACACAGAGGTGCTCACTGATCAACAACGAAATAATGTTGTGCGGGCTGGAGCGACGGAGATCATTTGCACGAATGAAACAACGAGCTTGCTGATTTTCCAAGAACTCATTGGAGCAGGACATGCCAAAACGTTTGATTACCTTGCATCGGCACTCTCTTCCCAACAACTACACGCGAAGAAAATTGCATCACGATGGGAAGGCCGTAAAATTGTCGAACTGACGCATCAATTGAAAAAAGATGAGAAGCTTCTTCTTGGCATTATTCGCGACGGTGAACGGATCATTAATCCCAAACCGAATGAAACAATCCAGGCAGACGACGAAGTGATTTATCTGGAATGATTATTGCAGTAAAGCTTTGTCGACTTGCTCCATCACTTGTGTTGCTTCATCGGTCAGTTCATGGTCGATTTGGGGTTCGACTTGATCCATGTCAGCAATTAAGCCTTCTTGAGCGAGTCCTTCATCAAATGACTGATAGTGGATAAACGGTTTGCCAATCCGCACTTTTGCTCCAGGTTCATCAAAGCTTCCGATTTCAGAAAAAACCGGAATGCGCAAGATCGCATAAGCTGTCTCCTGCTGTTTTAACGGATAATCCAGATACGTTTTCTCAAATTCCATATCGCCATTTTTAAAACCGAGAACGGATAAAATATATGCCACATCTTTATATTCATAAATTTGATTTTCAACACCCGATTGAATGGAAATCATGTTTTCACCAACTTTAACTGTTTTGATTGTTATTATATACGCCAAGTTGGTTATCATGTCACCAAATTCAGGCAAGAAATAACCAGCCGAATGCTGAATAACGGCTGGTGAGTGAGTTTATAAGGATTTATTCAAAATTTGTCTGACATCTTTTTCGTCCAATTCATTGAAATTACCAAAAGGACCATTGACCATTGCTTTCTCGACCATCAACTCGATTTGCGAATCATCGATGTCATAATCCGCCAATCGACTTGGTGCACCTAGGGCTTTCCAAAACTTTCTCAAGCGATGGATGCCTTCTCGGCCAACTTCTTCATCGGATTTCCCTTTTGGATTGACGCCAAAGACACGGACAGCCATCTGTTTGAACCGCTCGGGGTGTACATGCAGGTTATGCTCCATCCAATTCGGCATCAAAATCGCCAGGCCACCCGCATGCGGAATATCATAAACGGCTGAGACAGCATGCTCGATGTTGTGCGTGCCCCAATCGCCACGATAGCCCATTTGCAAGAAGCCATTTAGCGCAATCGTTCCGGCATACATAATCGTCTCGCGGTATTCGTAGGAGTCCAAGTTTTTCAGCAATTTCGGTGCGGTTTCAATAATTGTCCTCAAGATTCCCTCAGCCATCCGGTCTTGCACCGGTGCATTTGTTGGCTTGTGGAAATAATCCTCTAAAATATGACTCATCATATCAACGATTCCGTATACGGTTTGTTCTTTCGGTACAGAATACGTGTGAACTGGATCAAGTATGGAAAATAGCGGCCATGTATATCGGGAGCCCCAGCCATACTTCTCCTTCGTTTCCCAATTGGTGATGACAGAGCCACGGTTCATTTCTGAGCCGGTCGCTGCCGCGGTAAGGACCGTTCCAAACGGCAACCCGCCTGGTGCTTTCGCTTTGCGCGTCACGAGATCCCACGCATCGCCATCATATTTTGCAGCTACAGCAATTGACTTGGTACAATCAATGACACTACCGCCACCGACCGCCAAAATAAAATCGATTTCATGCTCCTTACAAAGCTCCGCGCCTCGGTTCACGGTTGTCACGCGGGGATTCGGCTCGACGCCACCCAACTCAATCGTTTCATAGTTCTCTAGCTTTTTCATCACATTTGTATAAATTCCATTGCGTTTGATACTCCCGCCACCGTAAACGACCAATACGCGTTCCACGCCGTCTGGAATCAAACTAGGTAAACTCTCTAATTGACCTCGTCCAAACACGAGACGTACAGGATTGTGAAACTGAAAATTTTCCATCCAAAAACTCCTTTCGATTGATTGACCAGATAATTGCGATTCGATCAATTTCTCACTATTGTCATTATGTTTAAAAAAAGAAATGAAATCAAAAAAAGTGCTCTCTGTAACTCAAAAAAATTACAGAAAGCACTTTTTCAATTATCGACGAAATGTTTTTTCGCGCTCTTCGGACTGTTCGATCCAGTCTTCGAGCTTATCTTTTAACACATTGAAACCGGTAGATTCTTCATTTGTAGAAGCTTGAGCCTTTACATTCGGCTTCTTCTCAACCTGTGGCTTGTCCTGTGTCGCGCGAATGGAAAGTGAGTATTTGTTTTTCTCTTCATCTACGTTCAACACTTTAACTTTCACTTCATCTCCGACAGTCAGATATTCATTGATATCTTTCACATAACCATGCGTCACCTCGGAAATGTGAACAAGACCTTGAACCTGCTCATCAATCTCAACGAAAGCACCATATGGCTGAATCCCCGTCACTTTGCCTTCGATAATTTGTCCCTCTTGGATGTTACTCATGTTATACAACTCCCAATTCTTTTCTTTTGCACATCTAAAGATTTTACCATAAAAGAGGGTGGGAATCAAAGGGATTGGTAAGGATGATGGTAGAAGTGTGGCTGGGATTGCACGGGTTGAAGTAATAATTGCGCGAGTTTGAGCGAGAATTGTACGGGTTGCTGCGATAATTGAAATGCTTAGCGCCCCGACAATTGCACGGCTTTACGAGATAATTGCGCGGCTTAAAGAAAAGATTGCACGGGTTAATTCGAAAATTGCGCGGCTTAAAGGAAAAATTGCACGGCTTTGCGAGATAATTGCACGGCTTAGCGCCCGATAATTGCACGGCTCCGATAGTTTTTTTCATGTCTCTCATCAGCAACGATAAATTTCTCAAAAAAAATTTAAAAAAGTGGTTTAATATTTCTTAAACTGGTTATACTTAGTAATGTAATACTTTCTCGTATTCCCCCTTTGGCAAAGTGGATTCCCCCGCTTTGCCATTTTTTTTGCTTTAAATTAAGATGGGTATGGAGGGGTGAGGTAAATGGATGAACTATTTGAACAAGGAATTGATCGAAAGAACACGAATTCCGCCAAATGGGATGCACGGAAGCAAGTTTTTGGGACAGACGATGTATTGCCGATGTGGGTGGCGGATATGGACTTCGCTGCACCACCAGCATTGAAGGATGCACTCATCAAGCGAGCGGAACATAATGCATATGGGTATACGATTTATGGTGATGATCTTCTGAATGCGATTCAAAATTGGGTGAAGAATCGTCACCAGACTGAGATTGATACAAAGTTACTTAGCTTTAGCCCAGGTGTCATTCCTGGTCTCCATGCGATTATCCAAGCTTTCACGGAAGAAGGCGATCAGATTGTGATTCAACCGCCAGTCTATCCACCATTCTTCTCTGTCATCAAATCACATAACCGGACGATTATCGAAAACCCATTGGTCGAGGGCGATAACGGGTATGAAATGAATTTTGGTGAGCTCGAAGAATTATTCAAAGGCGGCGCAAAGGCTCTGCTTTTATGTAGTCCACACAATCCAATCGGCCGTGTCTGGACGGAAGAAGAAATGAAACAATTGACCGATCTCTGTGTGAAATATGGCGTCTATCTGTTTTCAGATGAAATTCATTCGGACGTGATTTTTTCGGACGCGAAGCACTATCCAGCGATTCGCGTGAACGAAAAAGTGCGTGAGCTGACCTTCACATTGATGGCTCCATCGAAAACGTTCAACATCGCTGGATTGCAAGCATCATTTATCGTTTCACCGAATGAGGAGAAAAAACAGGAATTGGATCAACAATTGCAGAAACAAGGAATCGGCATGCTGAACACCTTCGCCTATACGGCCATGCAAACGGTCTACGAATCAGGTGAGCAGTGGCTGGAAGACTTAAATCAAACGGTTGAGTCAAATCGGGATTTAGTGATCGAACGATTTCGTGAAAGTGGCCTACCGATCCGTCCAATCCGTTCAGAAGGTACGTACCTCGTTTGGATTGATTTTTCTGAAGTTGGTTTAGCGCATGATGATTTGAAGAAAAAATTGATTGAAGAAGCAAAAGTCGGATTGAACGATGGCACGACTTTCGGTAAACAAGGTGAACAATTTATGCGAATGAATATCGCTGCACCGCGAACAACCGTTGAAGAAGGGGTCAATCGAATAATCAAGGCGTTCTCTTAAAATGAAAGGGCTTGGAGTTCCAAGCTCTTTTTGTTTTTTCAATCTTTATATAAGTTGTGGAGTAAGCGTTTAGTGAGACGTTTGGTTTCTTTGAAAAATAAAAATATAAACCCAACGATGATTAAAATTATACTTAAGAAATAAGGGACATTGACCATAATTTCATCCCGAGCTTGTTGCATTTTTCCTGGTGGATCACTCCATCCGTTCATACTTGGGATATGATTAGCAATCGCAAAGTGGATGATGCCATATAACATCACCCCTGAAATCAAGAATGTCGCTCCTAAAAAATCAGTCCGCTTCATGGAGATCCCTCCCATTTCAAATAGGTTTACTTTTTGAACCTGTTTCCCGTATTTATATAAATAATCGAAAACGCCACGGTGCCGATAAACAGGACCAGACTAACCGCAAAGATCCAATCCAACCCACTCAGCACACTGACCATCCACCACACCATCCAAAAAGCTAACGCAAACATGGTTTTCCCCATGAATTTCAACAGTGCAGGTGTATCGTATGTATCCTTTTGTTCGGCTGGCATCGTGTTGTAGCCGGCAATGAGCCAATCACCTTTCCCGTTGATAAAAAGAAGCCCTATAAGAACAAATACTAAAATGGTTACTGTCATGATGATCATCAAAACCATTTGATCTTCCATGGTGATTCACTCCTATCGAAGAAAAATGAACAAAAAGCCTAATCACACGATGCAATTAGGCTTCCTTCATAGCTATTTGTTTATTTTCGACCATGATCCAAGTAGACAAAACAATCAATGACACAACCATCACAGCAGGAACTAACCATAGTTGTCTGGCTTCCAGATTCCAACCTACCGCCGTAATCAAAACCGAAACAACGGGTGCCATGACATAATACGCCTTTGATTCATAATACCACCCATATAGGAAAAAATGTGCCGCAGTAATAATCGCGAAAAACAATACCATTTGTTCAGGCGAATGCGCAAATGCCCAAAAAATGAACGGAAAATACGCGAATTGAGCCAGGTTAATGATCAAACCAAGCATATTTAACGGGTTTCCGTCTAGTTTCCAATCAGCTTTTACGAGTGTTGACATGGCGACCGCCATTGGAAACATACTTCCCGTTGCGATTAACATCAATATATTTTTGGTTTCTAACGTCAAATTAGGTATGTAAAATACAATCGTGATTAGAATCCAAACCAGTGTTCCTGCCAAAATAAATGAGACACCCTTTTTCCCCCGTATGGCAGCATCACGTTTCGCTTCTTCAATTTGCAATTTTCTCGTCCCCATCCCTTGCTTTTTCTCCATTATACAATGAAATTAAAGTTTTTTTCAAAATAGTTTTGTATTTGAAAAAACTTGCTGTTGCGAGGGTAATGTAGATGATTAGAATAATAACTCCCATCGTTGCAGAGAGATTAAACCCTCTGTTTACATGGAAGGCTCCAGCAAGAAGGATGAATATAACCAACACGCTGCCATATAGCTTATTTTTTTGAAAGACGGTAGGCAACCTTAGAAAAAGTAGACTCGCAATAATTAAAATGAAAACCAACAACTTCAACTGAAGCGAGGGATCAGTATTCATCCGCAACCTCCTTCATTAAAAAAGTCTAATTAGTCTAACTTTACAAAAGATACCAGGGGTTATCAAGGTGACTGGCGCTAAATTTAAACATATAATTGAAAGAATATTAGGAAATCCGGAATTAAGATGGTAAAATATTCTTAATAAATACGGAAGAAGCAAATTTTATAGGGGAGTGTGAATATTGTGGAGAGAGGACTTGCCTACTTATTCACTTTAGTCATTGTATCTACCTTACTCTTTTTAATCGTTGCTAACTTGTTTAAAACAGATACACCAACCATAGCGTACCTTCTATCAATGATTGTAGGTCATTTTATATTAGACAAAAATGAATGGGTGATTGACTCTTTCGTAAGAGGGTTAAAGTGGGCTTCCAAGCAATGACTATTGTTAACTCAATAAAAAATGGGCATCAAATTGCTATACAATTCAATGCCCATTTTTATTAGCCCAAAACTGAACTTCTCACATAATTGGAGACAGCCTTTCGTTAGATTAGATCCCTATTACGACTCCTCTTCTTCTTTTTCGACTTGATCACCTGGATTCGTGCCATCTTCTCGCTCCGTGTCTTTCTGAATGACCGCACAGGCAACTCGTTCGCCAGAATCTCCTGCCGGCTGGCTCACGCCGTCGTCTTGACCAGAATGGATAATCAGTGATTTCCCTTCATCCGAAAACATGGAGCCGTTGCCATCTTTCAATGTCGCTTCTGGCAAAACATATTCATAATCAGCTACGGTTCCATCTCCGCCGATTTCGATATTCGGCATATCACCAATATGCGGACCTTCCGGATGCATCAAGCCATGCTTGGAATCATCAATCGTCCAATGGTTTCCGGCTGACTCAAAATCCGGCCCATCACATTTAGGGAATTCGTGGATATGAATGCCGTGAAAGCCCGGCTCTAACCCTTCCAATGCAACTTGAACTTTTACTCCCTGTGGATCTTCAGAAAAAGTCGCTTTTCCAATAATATCTGAATCAGCATTATAAATGTCAGTCTCCACAATGGTCTCTTGATTGGATTGGCAACCTACCAAAACTATTGTAAGTAAAATAAATAAAATTGCTCGTTTCATTTTTTTACCACCTCACCTGACAGTTTGGCTTGTTGGTGAGGTTTTTAAACGGCGTAATCAAAAAAAGAAGAGGAAGTGAGTGGTATGGTGCTCATTTCACCTGGAAATCCCAAATAATCAAGCTTAATGTTCCTTATTATTATGCCAGTCTTCAATTTTTAAGAGGTCTATCGACTGAACTGTTGAAATAATGTACTTGAGGAACAAATAAAAAAGAAGGAGATATTTTATGAAAAAACGTGGCTTATTCGTTGTTGCATCGATTATTGTGATTTTTATCGCTTACAACATATATGACGAACATAGAGAAAAAGCGTTAGATGAATTGATTGGTTTTAGCCCGACTAATTTTCATATGATGGAATTTAATTACGATAGTCATTTGCGAGTAGAGGACAGAATGAAAGCAGAAGAATTGATGGATTTTTTGAGTCAATACAGTGTCAAAAAAATGAAAAGCAGTGATTGGGATACCGATGTCAGTAATGAAGATGGATTTTATCTGGTAGTCTATGGTGAGAACCCTTCCGTAATAGGGATTTTTGAGGAACGGTTAATAGCTGATGATGCCTATTATGAACTTGTGAATGGGCCAATTGATATGGAGTGGGTAGAAGGCTATATGAGTGAAATTCATTGAAAAAAATACACCCACCAAGAGTTGTGGGTGTAACGCTTAAGAATTATTCGTTTGTTCTTTGTGCTCATTCTCTTTGATCACCGAATGATATTCCTCATTAAATTTATCTTCTTGTTTCTTCGAGATTTTTTTAATTAAAATAAATGCACCAATGGCAATAATCAAGAAAATCAGCATCGTAATAAGTGCTGGAACATATTCGGATTTATCTTCAGGAAAATAGAGAAAAGGCATCAATAGTGGAAAATACATCGAAAACACCTTCTTTTCGTCTATGTCATTAATTTCAGTATAACATAGAGAAAATCCGCGTTTAAAACCGAATGTTTCACCTTTTTGACAATTTAACTATTGATTTCTTTCAGTAAATTCGCCATTTCGATTGCGGCAATCGCACAATCATAACCTTTGTTTCCTGCTTTTGTGCCGGCCCGTTCAATCGCTTGCTCAATGGTGTCAGTCGTCAAGACACCAAAGATCGTCGGCACACCGGTTTCTTTACTGACGGAAGAAACGCCGCTTGATACTTCCCCACTCACATATTCAAAATGAGGGGTTGCGCCACGAATGACAGACCCAAGGGTTACGATCGCATCGTATTTTCCAGTTTCAGCAAGTTTCTTTGAAGCCAATGGAATTTCGTATGCGCCTGGCACCCAAGCGATTTCGATATCGTCTTCATTCACGCCATGACGTTTGAGTGCACTTACCGCACCATCCAATAATCTTTCATTAATGAATTCATTAAAACGGCCGACGACCACCGCAATTTTAAGTCCCGTACCAACTAAACTTCCTTCATAAGTTTTCATCTTCGTTTCCTCCCTTTAATTATCCGTTGATCACTGCGTTGAGGTCTAAATTTTGGGTGCTCATGAGAAGCCATGTCAGTGCGTTGAAATCCATTTTTTGCTCGCTCAAC
>CALGNY010000218.1 GCA_937958375.1 uncultured Bacillaceae bacterium | reverse complement strand
GGAACAGAAATATTTGCATTCAATGTCGAGAGATGGCCTATCAGTGCGTTGAGATTGAAAAATTGCGTAATCAACGTCGTGAGAACATCATATTCATTGATATTTATATAGAAAGAAAAAAACGGCTCCAATTTAGCATCGCTCACGTTTGACTTCAGCATTCTGGGGAAATTTTATCTAGGAAGGCTAATCTAAAGGAGGTATTCGTGTGTCTCATGTTGAAAACAAGGAACTGATTCAGACGTTACATGAGTGTGTGGCTGCTTGTAATCATTGTTTTGATGCATGCTTAAAAGAAGACGATGTGAAGATGATGGCGAATTGCATCAAAACGGACCGTGAATGTGCTGATATCTGTGCGTTTTTTGAACAGGCTCTGTCACAAAATACAAAATACAAAAAAGAGCTTGCTCAACTTTGCGCAAAAGCTTGTGAAGATTGCGCTGCAGAATGCGAGAAACATGACCACGATCACTGTCAAGCATGTGCTGAGGCGTGCAGAAAATGTGCAGAAGCTTGTAAACAAGTTGCCTAATCAAAGAGAAGATGAAAGAATATCGGTTTTTATCCCTAGTTCGGAAGTCACCGAATTAGGGATTTTGTTTATTTTCAGAACTTTATACCCAAATCTTTTGGTGGATTGTTAATTGACCTGAAGTTGTGTAATTTGACACTAGACCAACAAAAAGGAGAGAAACACGAATGAAATTCAAATTTTTGATTGGAGTCCTCATGGCCTTAAGTATGATTTTAGCTGCTTGCGGCGGGGATTCGAGTGAAGATGAAAATGAAGAAGTTCAAGCAGAAACCGAAGAAGAAGCCAGTGAAGATGAAAACACAGAAGAAGAAAACGAAGATGAAGGAACAGAAGACGCTACCGAAGAAGATACTACTGAAGAAACAAGCACAGAGGAATCTGACGATGCTGAAGCAAGTACAGAAGACGAGCAAGATACTGATCAAAGCGAACAAGCTTCCACCGATCCTTTCGATATCATCTCCTATGATGTCCCTGAAGGCGCTTCTGAAGAACCAATGAATCTTGGCATGCCTGCAAAAGGATATGTTTTAGATACGACGACTGGTGCCAACTTCAATATCGTTGTAGAAGATTTACCCCCAGAAATGGGACTCGATACAAAAGGATATATTGATGTTGCGATCGAGAATCAAGGATTGGAACCTGAATCTCGTGAAACACTCGACATCAATGGTCGGGAATGGATTGAATTAGAGATTACTTATGAAAATACGCTTGTGAACCAAAGAACATTCGTACACAATAATCAAGCATTTGTGTTCTCTTATTCAGCATTGCCTGATTCTTATGAAGAACACTTGCCAACATTTGATGAAATCGTAGAATCTGTTGAAATCGCTGAATAATTCACATCCATTAAAGCCTTAGCCGGTCACTGGTTAAGGCTTTTCATTTGTCCAAAAATCCCTTCACGCGCCCTCACTCTCTTAATCTGTCACAACTTTCTCACCTTAATTGAGAATTATTTTCAGTTATTGCTTGATTTTTATTATTATTCATCGTATATTCGAGTTAGCAACAATGATAATCATTATCAATTAGAAGATTCTGACGAAAAGGAGGAAGACATCCACTTTTCCTTTTGAATCACATCAGTGAAATATTTATGAAAGTATGATCGATCAATGAAGATTAGATATCTAGTCATCGCACTTGTTATATTTTCAATCAGCTCTATTTTTATTGGAGCTTCCAGCATTTCTATTACGGATATCTTCCACCTGACAGAATACCAAACTCAAATCTTGTTGCACAGTCGTTTTCCGAGACTGATCAGTATCATCATCGCCGGAGCAAGCATGGCGATATGTGGACTGATTATGCAGCAGCTGAGCCGAAACAAATTTGTTTCACCGACAACGGCCGGGACGATGGATTCTGCCAGACTCGGGATTCTCGTTTCGATGCTTGCGTTCTCATCAGCCGGTCCTTTTCTCCGGGCGGGTAGCGCGTTTTTCTTTGCTCTATTGGGAACGTTTTTATTTATGAAAATCCTTGATAAAATTAAATTCAAGGACGCCATTTTCATTCCGCTTGTCGGTATTATGTTCGGGAATATCGTCGGATCGATCACAATGTTTTTTGCTTATAAAAACGATATGATCCAAACGATAACCGCATGGCTCCAAGGCGACTTTTCAATGATCTTGTCAGGAAGCTATGAACTGCTGTACATAAGTATACCAGCACTGTTCATTGCTTATCTGTATGCCAACAAATTTACTATTGCAGGTATGGGGGAAGACTTTTCCATCAACCTCGGAATGAATCATAGACAAGTGGTCAATATTGGCCTGGTGATTGTGGCCATCTCCACATCCGTCGTCGTACTGACAGTCGGGATCATTCCGTTTCTCGGTCTGATCATACCGAATATCGTCTCCATTTATCAAGGGGACAACTTGCGGAGAAACTTACCGCATACTGCATTGCTCGGTGCCGTATTTGTATTGTTTTGTGATATCCTCGGACGTGTTCTCATATACCCGTATGAGATTCCGATTGGATTGACGGTCGGTGTCATCGGTAGTGGCGTTTTCATCTACCTCTTATTACGGAGAAGAAGTTATGCGTAATTCAACCAAACTTATCATTCTATCAGTCTTGGCAGTTGGTCTAGTACTTGCTTTCCTTTTCACCGACCTAGGAAGCAACTGGGATTACGTACTTCCAAGACGGACCATGAAAATCCTGGCAATCATCGTGACGGGTAGCGCGATTGCATTTTCGACGGTAGTCTTTCAAACGATTACCAACAACCGGATTTTGACACCGAGCATTATTGGGTTGGATTCACTTTATCTGTTGATCCAAACATTCATCATTTTCTTATTCGGTTCAACGAATTTGACCTTGATGAATCAACATGTGAACTTTGGGATATCTGTTGTGTTAATGATCCTGTTCGCATTATTGCTTTATCACTTCCTGTTTAAACGGGAAGGAAATATTTACTTTTTATTATTAATCGGATTGATTTTCGGAACGTTCTTTTCGAGCCTCTCCGAATTCATGCAAGTGCTGATCGATCCGAACGAGTTCCAGGTCATTCAGGATGCGATGTTTGCAAGTTTCAATAACGTCAACACTGATTTATTCTATGTATCCGTTCTGTTAATGGGACTCGCAACATTATATTTCTTGAAATTTGAGAAGTACTTAGATGTTTTATCACTTGGAAAAGACACAGCCATTAACTTGGGAGTTGAGTACGATCGAGTCGTGCAGCGTCTTTTCATCATTATCGCTGTACTCATCTCTGTCGCAACCGTACTCGTTGGGCCAATCACCTTCTTAGGGCTCTTGGTCGCAAACGTGGCGTATGAATTTCTGAAAACGTACCGACATCGTGTGTTGATTTTCGGAGCGATGTTAGTCAGTATCATTGCCTTAGTTGCTGGTCAGTTGATTGTTGAACGAATCTTTACGTTCTCAACAACAATCAGTGTCATCATCAACTTCATCGGTGGCGTATACTTCATTTATCTTCTATTAAGGGAGAGTCGAGCATGATTAAAATTAAGAATTTATCCAAAAAATATAATGAGAAAACGGTTGTCAATAACGTTTCTGTCAATATCAAAAAGGGAAAGATCACGTCTTTCATCGGTCCGAACGGTGCTGGGAAAAGTACGCTTCTTTCTGCGGTCAGCCGTCTGATCAAACACGATATCGGTGAGATCATGATCGATAAGAAAGAGATCAAGAGCTGGAAGAGTAATGAGCTTTCCAAAAAAGTGGCGATCTTAAAGCAATCGAATAATCTGAACGTACGTTTGACGGTGCGTGAACTCGTGTCATTTGGTCGCTTTCCATATTCACAAGGTAATCTATCGGAGCATGACTGGGAAAAAGTCGACGAAGCACTCTCCTTTATGGAGTTGCATGACATTGAGGATCAGTACTTGGATGAACTCAGTGGGGGTCAACGTCAGCGTGCATTCATCGCTATGGTCATCGCTCAAGATACAGAATATATCTTGTTGGATGAGCCCTTGAACAACTTGGATATGAAGCACTCTGTCCAAATTATGAAGGTGCTCAGAAGACTTGTTGACGAATTGGGCAAAACCGTAATTCTCGTCATTCATGACATTAACTTTGCGTCCTTCTATTCAGACTATGTCGTCGCATTGAAAAACGGGAAAATTGTCCGCCAAGGCCCAACGAACGAAATTATTGAGCAAGGCTCATTGAAAGAAATTTATGATATGGATATACCGATCAAACAAATCGACAAATGTCGTGTATGTGTATATTTCGCTTAAAATCTTAAAATCAAAAGGATGGTTAACATGAAGAAATACCTGCTAAGCCTACTCATCGGATTGCTTGCTGTTTCATTAGTTGCTTGCGGGGCTGACGGTGAATCACAAGGCGATTCTGGAGATGAAAATACAGAAACCGTCACTATCGATCACCCACTTGAAGAGGGTGTAGAAGTACCTGTGAATCCTGAAAAAGTCGTCGTATTCGATTTTGGTATGTTGGATTCAATGAAAGCGTTGGACTTACCCGTTGCTGGTGTGCCAAAAGATTCACTCCCATCTTATTTGGAGGAGTATGGAAGTGATGATTATGAACATGCCGGCGCGTTGAAAGAACCTGACTTTGAAACAATCCACGCCATGGACCCAGACTTGATCATCATTTCTGGACGCCAAATGGATGCGTACGAAGACTTTAAAGAAATTGCTCCAACTGTTTTCGTCGAGTTGGATGCTGAGAACTATATGGAATCCTTTGAACATAACGTCGGTCTACTCGGTCAAATTTTTGATATCGAAGACAAAGTTCAAGAGGAAGTTGACAAAGTAAACGAACAATTGGCTGATTTACAAGAAAAAGCAGAAAACACGGAAGGAACTGGATTGGTAACGATGTCCAATGGCGGGAAAGTTAGTGCATACGGTCCTGGCTCTCGTTTCGGCATGATCCACGAAGTTTTTGGTGTAAAACCTGCTGATGAAAATATTGAAGTCGCACAACACGGCCAAAATATTTCATTTGAGTACATTGTAGAAGTCGACCCAGACTACTTATTTGTCATCGACCGCGATGCAGTGGTAAACGGTGAACCCGCTGCACAGGAAACAATCGAAAACCAATTGATCGAAAACACGACAGCATACAAAGAAGACCAGATTGTCTACCTTGATCCGAACTACTGGTATCTATCTGGCGGCGGATTGATCTCCGTATCTGAGATGATTGACTCGATTAGTTCTGCTATTGAATAAGATAATGGAAAAGCTCCCTGGCTGGGGAGCTTTTTTGATGTGCTTGGTTGGACGCCTTGTCGTTTGATTTTTATTTAAATGATGGTTTAGGAGGTTTATCATCGACATGTGGGCTTTTTTTGGTGACCGAATGTCGATGAGACGAGTTATCATCGACATTTGAGCCTTTTTCGGGGACTGAATGTCGATGAGACGGATACATCCGAATGCCTTTGGATGTTTTCTTCCCTAATCATC
>CALGNY010000217.1 GCA_937958375.1 uncultured Bacillaceae bacterium | reverse complement strand
CTGACTGCCGATAAAGTTGCTCCAACTGTTGATAAACCAGTTTTAACTGCCGATAAACCAGTTTTAACTGCCGATAAAACTGCTCTAACTATTGATAACCTTGTTCTGAATGCCGATAATCTTTACCAAACCCTGATTAAGCAAGACTAGTGAGCTGTATCATTGTTTTAGACTCCACATAATAACGATGATTACGGAATATATGCTCCCCATCAGGATATATATGTGACCTTCATCTAATTAAATGGTCCCACTCTCCAAATATATGCACCCGTCTGTGGAATAAATGGTCCCTCCACCAGAAAATATGTGCCCATCAACGAAATAAATGGTCCCAACACCAACATATATACGCCCATCGCACAAATATATGAGCCCTCGACAAAATAAATGGGCCCGCGTCCGAGTGATTTACTCAAACGCGGGCCAATAGCTTATGAAATAACTTCCTCACCGACACGGTCGAGGCTGTTTTGTAAGTCTTCCCAAATATCTTGCCAATTCTCAAGGCCGCATGACATTCGGATCAGTGAGTCTGAAATGCCCATTTGCTTGCGGCTTTCTTCCGGTACGACGGCATGTGTCATCGTAGCTGGATGTTGGATGATTGTTTCCGCATCCCCTAAGCTGACGGCGATCTTCATAAATTTCAAGTGATTCAAGAAGGCTTGCGCATCTTTTTTATCACCGTCAATCTCAAAAGAAATGACGCCTGCGCCTTGGTTCATTTGTTTTCGGGCAATTGTTGAATCCGGATTGTCAGCATCAAATGGATAATAGACCTTCCGAACATTCGGATGGTTTTTTAATCGCTCCACAATTTTTTCTGCGTTCAGTGAATGACGGTCCATCCGAAGCGGCAATGTTTTCAGCCCACGTAGCAATAACCACGCATCAAACGGAGAAATAACCCCGCCGATATCCTTCTGTGTACTCATCGCGACATCGTCGATAAAATTCTTTTTCCCGACGACGATTCCCGCAATGACATCGCCATGTCCACCAATGTATTTTGTTGCACTATGAATGGAGATGTCACATCCCAACTCCAACGGTCTTTGCAAATACGGAGATGAGAACGTATTGTCGACAACTACCGGAATCTCATACTTTTGAGCAACCTGGGCGACCATTTCCAAATCAATGATTTTCATGGTCGGATTGATCGGTGTTTCGATATAAATGCACGTCGTATTCGGTTGGATGGCAGCTTCGATTTCAGACTCGCTTTCCATCGCAATAAAATCAGATGAAATATTGTATTTTTCTCGCATCATGTCCAGTAATCCAAAGGTGCATCCATAGAGACCCTGTGAGCAGAGCACATGGTCATTCGCTTTGGTCAATTTGACTAATACGGCAGAAACGGCGGCCATTCCTGAGGAGAAAGCTAAAGCAGCCTCACCATTTTCCAGAACAGCCATTTTATCTTCGAGCGCTTTTACGGTCGGATTGCCGAGCCTGGTATACACATATCCTTCTTCTTCCCCTGCGAAGCGGCGTTCCCCTTGCTCAGCTGTGTCAAATGTAAACGTGGATGTTTGAAAGATCGGCGTCGATAAACTACCAAGAAAATCTTTTGAATCATACCCGTGATGAATGACTTCTGTTTCGAATTTTCGTTTCATGAAAATGCCTCCCCACATCTTTTTCACCTATTATATCATATTTTTGTAAGCGCTTTCTTGTGTTTGGCATAAGTATACAAATTTCGACAAGCTGTGTGAGGAAAAACAAAGAAGGGTATACATAAAAAAAGCCGAAAGCCATGTGTGGCCTCCAGCTTAAGTTCATGAAGCGGATTGTAATTCTTTTCGGCGATTGCCGCGATAGCGTTCATACGTATATAAAATCAAACCGATCCAGATGAAAACGAAAGTGACGCCATGAACGTACGTAAATGTCTCGTCGAGCAAAAAGACACCGATGAGAAGCATGATCGTCGGGGCAATATATTGCAAAAATCCGATCAACGACAGTGGGATTCGTTTCGCCCCTTGCGCGAACAATAATAGCGGAATCGCAGTGATCGCTCCGGTTCCAAACAAGATCAATCCAGTGAAATCAAATGAAAAAGCGCCTGTTCCATTCGACTCAATCAGGGATATGTAAATCAGTGCGACGGGTGCAAGGAACATGGTTTCAATACCTAATGCGAAAATCGGATTCAAGTCCGCGACTTTTTTCAACAGACCATACAATCCGAATGTCATCGCAAGAATCAATGCGACCCATGGGAAGGTACCGAGTTGGAATGTCATGAAGCTAACACCGACAAACGCTGAAAAAATCGCGAGCCATTGAAGCTTTGAGAATTTTTCTTGTAAAAATAGTAGACCTAAAACGACATTGATCAGCGGGTTGATATAATATCCTAAACTCGCATCCAACACATGACCGGCATTCACTGCCCAAATATATGTACCCCAATTCAAACTAATTAAGACGGATGCTAAGAGAATGCCGAGCCATCTTTTCCAATGGGCAAAAACAAATTTACATTCTTGGATAAACAGATTCCATCGCCGGATGACCATAATGAAAATGAGCATAAAGACAAACGACCACATGATCCGGTGGGCGAGGATTTCCCATGCAGGGACGGTTTCGACGAGTTTCCAATAGAGTGGCAAAAAGCCCCAAAGTAAGTAAGCACCAAATCCATAGATGATTCCAAGTCTTTCTTCATTCATGTCTCTCTTCCTCGCTTTACGATGTTAAAGTAATGGTAAAACAACCAAATAAATTTTTCAATAGGCGAGTTTGCTGCAGTTGTGGATTCAGCATTCTTAAGATACACTGACAACCATAAAGGAGGAGTTCCGATGCAGATTTACATTACCGATGAAGCAGTGGATTGGTTGATTGATGAACTGGATTTAGAAGATGGAGATCAAGTACGTTTTTTCCCGAAATATGGAGGAAACAGTGAATTCCAACAAGGGTTTTCAGTCGGAATGGGATTGGAGACTGCACCAAGCCCAGAAACGACCGTAGAAAAAAAGAAGATTACCTTTCAGATCGATGAAAAAGATGCCTGGTTCTTTGACGGTTCAGATCTGCAAGTCGATTGTGAGAACGACGAGGTTACTTTTCATAAAAAAGAAGCTGAATAAGATGGGGGGGAGAGTGACATGACATGGACGAGAGAGAAAGCATTTGATTTATTGAAGCAGGTCTATGATGACAAAATGATGCAACAAGAAAAACGACGTATTTTCAAAATGCTTCATAGACAATTATACGAGCGACTGGACGACCTCGCCATCAATCAGGCCATCTCTGAAAAAGCAGAACGACAATTGTATTTTTTTAAGGAATTCACCTTCATGCCAGGCGATAATCTCTTTCAGTCGATGCGTTATTTATTTCTAATTGCTCGAGGCGAGATGGAAACCGACCGCCGTGTGACCCGTCAACATCTCGATCGCATTTACAAGGCATTATACCAACCCGCCGGCCTGAAAAATCCGGTCATTCCAGATTCGTTTTGGGAAACTCCCCTCGGAATTGCTTGCCAAATCGCCGAGGAAGGCGTCGAATCTGTCTACCCCATCTTAGATGAAATTGAAGAGGTCGAAAAAAGCTAGAGCGCGTGGCCTCTAGCTTTTTAT
>CALGNY010000216.1 GCA_937958375.1 uncultured Bacillaceae bacterium | reverse complement strand
AACGGACAAAAGCATTGATTGAAATCGCGCATCCGAACTTCAGAGAACAATTAACTCAGGAAGCGAAACGAATGGGGTATTTATAAAGAGGGCGCATGTCTTTTATGAAAGGCATGCGTTTAATTTATAATAAGTGAGATTGGTTAACGAAAGAGTAGCCACAACAGACCAAGGAACCACCCACACATCAGACCAAGTATAATGAAGGTTTGTTGATCAAACCCCTTGCCTTTTCTAATAACATTTAAATGATCGCCAAAAAAAGATAACAATATAAATTAATGGGAAATAAAATAAAATCGTGTACAGATCAGCTTCTTTTTCTGGAAAATCGCTTGCTCGTAGTATAATAATGAACACAAGTGAACTGTAGATAGACAGATTAGCTAACCAAAAAATAATTTTATCTGTTCTTTTATTATTTTTTTTCAAAAAACCAGCCCCTTCCTTGTATTTTCTTCGATGTAAACAAACAAAATTCCTCTAATACTAAATAAAATATTATGTTTTAGTTGTTTTTTAAAATTCATACTCTCTTTATATAGTGAACGACAATGATAAGGAGGTATTTTTTATGAGTTGGAGATCAGTAAAAAGCGAGAGTTACACATTAACTCACGCTCAAGCAATCAGTTACGTCAATGATGAGCTGGGTACAAGTTATTCTGATGTGAGTGCGGCAACTATTGCTGCGGGATTGGGCACTGTTGCTTATGCCTTAGCAACGGTATCTGCAAGCCCTGTAACAAGAATGTTTGGTGCGTTGACCATGGCAGTGGGCTGGGCTATAGCATACGAGGAGTTCCGCAGTAAACTGTATGATGATTACCTTAAAGGAAAACTAAGAGAAATGAGAGATTAATTTGTCTGAATTGACATATAAGTTTAAATAATTAATAGTGGAAACATATCGGGAAAATGAAAGGAGCATAACATGACCATAACTAATAGAAAAATAACGCTAGCAGAGCGTCCAAAAGGTATGCCTGATGAACAAACATTTGAATTCAAGTCAGAGAAAATCACAGAAATTCAGCAAGGTGAAATTCTACTTCGGACATTATATGTTTCGGTAGATCCGTATATGAGGGGGCGGATGGTAAACGCAGAGTCGTATATCGAACCGTTCGAATTAAATAAGGTAATCGAAGGTGGTGCGATTGGTGAAGTGATTGAATCTAAGTCGAATCGTTTCGAGCCAGGCGACATTGTCATCGGAAACTTTGGTTGGCAAGAATACTACGTGGCGCAAGAAAATGATATCCGAAAAATTGATCCGTCGGTCGCACCGATTACAACCCATTTAGGCATCCTTGGCATGACGGGTTTAACGGCTTATTTCGGGTTGCTGGATATTGGCCAGCCGAAAGAGGGAGAGACGGTCGTCATTTCTGGTGCAGCTGGTTCGGTGGGGTCTACAGTTGGTCAAATTGCGAAAATCAAAGGTGCAAGAGTTGTCGGTATCGCCGGATCGGATGAGAAGATACAATTTTTAATAGACGAATTAGGCTTCGATAAAGGAATCAATTACAAAACAACCAAGGACCTCAAGAAAGATTTGAAACAAGCCTGCCCAGACAAGGTTGATGTTTATTTTGATAATGTCGGTGGGGAGGTTTCCGATGCCGTGATGACGCAATTAAATACGTTTGCGCGCATTCCCGTATGTGGCGCGATATCGTCTTACAACTTAGAAGCTCCTGATCTCGGTCCGCGTGTGCAGACAACGCTCATTAAGAAAAGCGCCTTGATGCAGGGATTCACCATCGGCAATTATACAGATCGGTTTAAAGAAGGGGCCATGCAACTCGGGAAGTGGCTTCAGGAAGGGAAGCTGAACTACCGCGAAACAATTGTGGAAGGCTTCGACAACATACCAGATGCATTTTTGGATCTATTTAAAGGAAATAATATTGGAAAGTTACTTGTAAAAGTTGCGGACCAAGAGTCAAAATGATGAGGTGAATAGGATGTCTGTATGGGAGAAATTCAAGCTTTCAAGATTTGAGAATCTTGTTGTTTTAAATGAACCAAAGGATTATGACCGATTCGAAAATCAATCCACGGAGTTATCCGGTAATCATGATGGCATTTTTGCCTTTGTTTATTCTATTGAGGATATGGTCAAGTTGGTGAAGAAGGTGATTAATGAGGAGCTATTAATGGAAAATGGCTATCTGTTTTTGGCCTACCCTAAAAAAGGGAACAAGCGCTACGATTCCTATATTCATCGGGATGAAATTTTCCCGGCACTGGAAGCCAAAGATCAGTATACATTCAATAGTGATCTCAAATTTAATCAGGTAGCGAAATTGGATGACGTATTTACAGTCATGACATTAAAGCGAACGAAGAAATCCACTAAGAAAAAGACCGCAGCCAGTCAGCGCGTTTCCGATTATGAGAAGTTAGTGCCTGAAATCGAAGAGATTTTGAGTAATCATCCAGACGAACTCTAGTTTTATCAAAGGTTAACGCCAGGATATCGTCGGGATTGGGCACGGTTTATCTTTTCTGCCAAACAACAAGCTACACGAGATAAACGAACGGATCAAATGGTCGATGTCCTATCGAAGGGGTATAAAACAATGAATTTGTATAAACAGGCGCAGAAATAAACGGGGAGAAGTCTATCTAAAAAAGGGTAGGCTTTTGTTTGAACCGACGACGATAAATTTGTCGTACACACCCATTAAATTAAAATAGACACCCAATCGTCTTCCTATCACACCCATAACTTTAAAAATCCCGCTCAAAACTTCAAAAGACACACCCATAAAGAAAAACTTCACACCCATAGAAGTAAAAGACACACCCATTAATAAACGTAAGCAATGAATCAAACCGCCCTCCTACAAAATAGGTAAGGCGGTCAATTTTATCTTTTTCGGCTGTCCGCATAGACAGCCATGGCTTCGCTCATGAATTTGGCAAGTCCTTCGCCGTATTGATCGATGTTTTTCGTAAATCGTTCATCATAGACGTACATTTGACCAAGTCCTTTGAAGGCGTCCAATGAGTAATCGCCGATCCGGTTCAATAAATCATACCACTCACCAATAGCCTGCTGAGCTTCTTTTGAAGCGGGGTCTTCGTATCGAATGGCTGCGAGCTTTTGATAGAGTGCATCCCACTGCTTGGCAAATTCATTTTTCTCACCGTCGCTTAGTTGGCCCACTTTTTGATTGGCCGCATCAACGGCTTCGTCACCCCATCTTTCGCGTGCTTCTTTCTCATAAGGGTTTTCATTAAAGTTGAATCCTTTGAACTTCTCTTCATTTGACATGTGAATCTCTCCTTTCATGTGTTTGATGGTTTGCCCAATGGTGCGAATCATTTCATCGATACGGTTACGTTCCTCCTGCAACATTTTCTGTTGAATATGCAAAGCTTCCAGCTGATTATAAGAGGAACTGTGGATGATCGTTTGTATTTGTTTCAACGGGAACCCGAGTTGTTTAAAAAATAGAATCTGTTGCAAAAGCGCAATATCTTCGTCCGTATATAACCGATAACCTGATTCAGTTGTTGTTTCTGGTTGAAGTAATCCAATCTGGTCATAATGATGCAATGTGCGTACACTGATCCCGACCAAATCGGCTACTTGCTTCACCTTATATCCCATCGAACCACCTCCATGGTTTAAGATTAAACGCTGACGTTACGTTAGAGTCAACCCATTTAATAAATAAATTTTTTAGCGATTGAAAAGCTACGAGTAGTTATCTTTTAGGGTTTATGAAATAATTAAGAGTGAAATGTAAGTAAGTAGAGCGTTTTCTATTTAGATGGAGGAGAACAAATTATGATTGTTGCCATCATATTGTTGCTGTTTGTTTCATTATTCTTTTCAGGAAGTGAAACAGCCTTGACAGCTTCAAATAAAATGCGGCTACGGACACAATATAATCAAGGAAACAAAAAGGCTGGGAAGCTTTTGGATCTTGTTTCGAAGCCAAGTGAATTCATTACGACGATTTTAATCGGAAACAATATCGCAAATATCTTACTACCTACGTTGGTGACAACATTGGCCATCCAAGAGGGTCTAAACGTTGGTGTGGCATCAGCGATTTTAACGATTACGATTATTATCTTCGCAGAAGTTTTTCCGAAATCGGTGGCTGCAGCGTTTCCAGATCGGATTAGTATGCTGGTTTATCCGGTGATTCGATTTTTCACCATCATTTTCAAACCGTTTACCATCGTTCTTAACTGGCTGACCGGAATCATTACCAAAGCCATGTCGAGGGGCCAGCAGGTGGATAATACGTATTCGAAGGAAGAACTCCGGACGATGGTGGAGCTAGCTGACTCGGAGGGTACGTTTAAACGAGAAGAGTCGAGCCGCTTGATCGGTGTGTTGGATTTTAATCGATTAAACGTGAAGGACATATTGAAAACGCCCCGTGTGGAAATTGTCGGATTGTCAAAGGAAGCAACATACGACGAAGTCCGGGAGATTGTCATCGATAATCCGTATACAAGATACCCGGTTTACGATGAGACCATCGATCATTTAGTAGGTATATTCCACTCAAAGTTTTTGATTCAATGGTCGTCTGAGCCGGAAAAGAAATTGACTGATTTTGCTGATATGCACCCACTTATCGTATATGAATTCCATAACAGTGAGTGGGTTTTCAAGCGGATGATCAAAGAAAATAAACATATGGCGATCGTACTTGATGAATATGGTGGCACAGAAGGAATCATCAGTATGGAAGATATGATCGAAACGATGCTCGGAACAGAAATTGAGGATGAAATGGACCCAACCGACGACCCATTGATCCAAGCACTTTCTGAAGATGAAATTATTTGTGATGGGAAAATCACTTTGCATCGGTTGAATTCGTTGTTTCAGACGAAAATTCCTGAAGAAGAAGACGTGCTTGCCGGATACTTGTTAAAAGAATTGACAGATTTTCCGGAAGAAGGGCAAGAGTTGGAACGCGTCGGTTTATTGTTTAAGGTGTTGGAGATCGAAAATCGTACGATCAGCAGTGTGCAAATTACGAAACTGAGAGCGGATGAATAAGCGACACATCCGCTCATTTTCAATGAATCAGGTGATGTTATGTTAAATATCCGTGCGGAGACGTTAATCGATATTATCGGTGAACTATATACAGAGGAAACGTCAATTGTTTTGTCAGATACGAAAAATTACTTATATTACCGGCCGAGTGCTCGGATTGATTTGAAGATCAAACCTGGTGATCCGGTGATTGACGGCACGATCACGGCAAAGGCGTTGCAGTTGAAACAAAAAGTATCCGAATATATCGACCGCGATGTGTTTGGTGTGCCGTATTATGGAATGGCTGTCCCATACACCGAACATGGTGAGGTTGCTGGCTGCGTAACGGCGGTATTTCCGGCATTAAGTGATGCATTGTCCGTCGTTACGGTTAACGTGGACGATGGCTGGATTCCTATCCCATATGATGATATCTTATATATCGAAGCAAAAAATCGGAAAACGCATATTGTCGGTAAAAATGATGATGGAACCCATAAGAAATCACTCAATGAATTTGATTTCTTTTTGCCGCGCGACCGATTTATCCGTTGCCATCGTTCGTTCATCATCAATATTCATCACATCGATGCGATTTATCCGAATACACACTCAACATTTGACTTGAAGATGAAGGATGGCATGATGATCCCCGTCAGCCAAACCCACTCTAGTTACTTCCGAAAGCTACTTGGGTTCTAAATCTGCTGTTTTATCCTCAATTTTTCTGGTTAGGACATGAAATCATACTGTCTGTCTGAATCCCGCCCGGATTACCTGCTTTTCGGGTAAACTGAATATGTAAAGGCTTACATTTGAAAGGCGGGGTGCAAGATGGAAAAAGGTTATGAACGTATCCGTCAGCCTAAGCTTCGAAACCAAGTCGTAACAGCGGAGGAAGCTGCTTCTTGGATTCAAGACGGCATGACGTTAGGGTTAAGTGGTTTCACTCGTGCTGGCGATGCAAAAGCAATCCCTTTCGCATTGGTAGACAGAGCGAAAACGGATCCATTAAAAGTAAACGTTTACACAGGTGCCTCCTTAGGCTCTGATGTGGATAAATTGTTTGCTGAAGCGGGAATTCTGAATAAGCGATTACCGTTCCAAGCAGATGCAACGATGCGTAAAAAATTGAATGATGGTGAATTTTATTTTGTCGATCAACATTTGTCCCATACGTCTGAAATGTTACGTCAAGGGACATTAGATCAAATTGATTATGCAATTGTGGAAGCGGTATCGATTTCAGAAGATGGGTTAATCATTCCGTCAACATCGATCGGGAACTCAGCGGTCTTTGCAGAATATGCAGAGAATGTATTAGTTGAAATCAATCTGGCCCAACCGACATCATTAGAAGGTGTCCATGACCTGTTCTCACTAGGGAAACAAGGTGAACGGGGACCGATTGAGATTACGAAGCCAGATGATCGGATCGGTGTCAAAGGAATACAGGTTGATCCATCTAAAATTAAAGGGATCGTATTTACTAATCAAGAGGATTCTCCGTCGCCGATTATTCCTCCGGATGAGGAAACGAAGCAGATGGCAAGTCACTTGATTCGGTTTTTGGAAAATGAAGTGGAAGCGGGCCGGTTAACGAAAAGCTTAGCGCCACTGCAATCGGGCATCGGGTCGGTCGCGAACGCGGTATTACATGGATTGTTGGATTCTGATTTTGAAGATTTGACCGTTTACTCAGAAGTCCTTCAAGATGCAGTGTTCGACTTGATGGATGCAGGCAAGGTGAATTTTGCTTCAGCATGTTCGATCACATTATCGGAAGAAAAAATGAAGCAGGTTCTCTCAAACTTCCATGATTATAAGGATCGTCTCGTCATGCGTGCACAGGAAATCTCCAACCAACCGGAGCTAATCCGTCGAATGGGCTTGATTTCCATCAACACGGCATTGGAATTCGATATTTATGGAAATGTGAACTCCACGCATGTGGGCGGAACGAAAATGATGAATGGAATCGGGGGTTCGGGTGATTTTGCACGTAACGCACGCCTCGGAATCTTCGTGACGAAATCAATTGCGAAGAATGGTGACATTTCCAGTGTCGTACCATTTGTACCTCATGTCGATCACACAGAGCATGATGTCGATGTGTTGGTGACTGAGCAAGGATATGCGGATTTACGAGGATTGGCACCAAGAGAACGTGTGGAGAAAATCATTGCCAACTGTGTTCACCCGATGTATAAAGAACAATTACGTGAATACTATGAAGAAGCCAAAACACGCGGTGGACAAACACCACATGTATTGGAGAAAGCATTATCCTGGCATACCCGGTTTGCTGAAGAAGGGACAATGCTAGAGAAAAAAGCGGTTCATGTTTAAACAAATAGAATGTATTCATCCTTCATCGAAAAAGGCTACCCGGCAAATGGGATAGCCTTTTTTATCATTAATAAGTCGTAAACCGGGTGTATTTTTGCAACAAATAACCCAGATAACGAAGCGGGGTTAAGGAGTCTTCGTATTCTTGATAATCGACCGTATACTGTCCGTCCCGATTGTTCCAGATCCGGTCAAAATAGTCATCCATTTCACTTACGAGCTCACTCGAATTCGGTGCGACGATGGATAAGTTGTTTTCTAAATTATAATCATCTAGGTTCCGTGAAGTGAAATTGGTCGAACCGCCAATGATATTGCTGACGTCCTGTCGCTTCACGTAAATCAGTTTGGTGTGGTACTGCTCCTTGTTGACGTTGTACCATTTGATGTTGATTTGGTCGGCCGCCCGGCGGATCAATTCCTCGGATACGGGAATATTCGGCATGCCGATTTTTTGCTGGCCGAATGCGTTTTGGTTCGGGTCAAGGACTAACCTGAATTCAACACCTCGGGCTGCCGCTTCGATGATGGCTTCAATCACATGACGGTCCGCCAAATAAAACATCCCCATCCACACGGAATCGCCTTCTTCTGTTGCTTGAAGTGCTTTGATTGCCGCATCTTCGACTTTATTTTCTGTGACGTATTGAACTTGGATGGTTGGTTCAGTTTCATTGGTCGGGTCGATGGCTTTTTCGATTTCGACTCTCGTCGGAAATTGACTTAAATCACCGCCTGAAAAATCGGCTACGGCACGTTCTGCTTCAATCAGGTCATGTAAAATTTCCCCTTCAACTCGAAAGGCAATGTTGGAATGAAATCCACTCGCATCATGTGGATTTGCGCTAGTGACAATTGCTTCATTTTCTGAGATGACAGCCTTGCGGTGGTTGGCTTTCACATTCAGTAATTTCAAATACGAACGAATACTCATATCCGGGGCCTCTGTACCGAATCCACTAGGCAGCCAACCATTACTTTCATAACCGAACCATTGGAAAAACATTCGATAGGCTGTTGAGTAAACGGGGTTGGGATCCTGTAGCCGATCTAAGCTTGTATAGATGACCTCTACACCGATTTCCTTGAGTGGATCGATAAATTTGGCTTCATGTGAACCATACGATTGATTGATGATATCTGTGATGAGGATGACTCGTAAATCGGGATTCTCTTCTTTTTGCGTTCGGATTTTTTCATAAAATGTTTGGCTGAGCTTGGGGTAGTTCCGATCTTCAGATGAGAAATCATTGATCATAAACATATCAATGATTAAGAAGTCCTCTGATTCTTCAATGACACGGTATATTTCATCGAAAATGGAGTGGTCGTAGTGCTCTTGACCATCTTTTTGATAGGTGAGGTCATAGATGAAATCGATTTGGTCTTCACTGACCATGTGGGTCTCGCCAACATAAGATATGCCTTCTGGTAAGGGTTTGAATTGGTGGTAGAGAAACGTTGCGATATAGATGATCATCAATATGCCGATCAACCACCATCTCTTTTTCAGATACCAAGGTTTCTTTTTCGTGCTCATTGGTTTGCTCCTAACAATCGTTCTAATAAGGTATACCCTGAAGATTGCTAGGTAACACGTTTTGTGAAACAAAAAAACTTGGCATCGTTAACGACGCCAAGCTACTGGTCATATTCCCAATCTTCTTCATCGAAAGCTTCTAGAAATTCCATATGATTTGATTCATCGTTCAAAATCTCATAGTAACCAGAATTTCTGTCGCCCACTGAATTGATTGCCATATAGTCCTCACCTATTCTAATGTCAAAAGAATCCGTTTGTATATAGTCTTCTCCAGTCGGGTTACTTGTTGCAATCGACAGAGTTACTCCCCCAAAAGGTAGGCGGGCATCGGGGTCTTTTTTTAATTCCAAGTGAGCGAAATGGTCAAGAATCTCAAGAATCTCTTCTTCATTATCGATGCGTAAGCTTTTGATTCGTTCGGGAATGTCTTCGGTGTCATACACATTTACTTGGGCATACAAAATGTCGGATTCTTCATTGACCTGGGGTTCGATCACTTCATCAAAATCTTTGTAAAAACTGAACTCACGCCAGATAAAAACTCCTGCAATAAACACCACAATAATAATGACCAAAATCTTTTCTTTTGAGATAAAGCATCACCTCTATTATTCGACCGTTTTGTTTTGTTCGATGCCAGAAGCTCCAATAAATGTTATTGCCTTCACAATAATCGAGCCGGTGATCGAAAAGCGGAGGACTGCAATTGAATAGTTCAATGCATCTAATGAATTGTGATTGATATAAGTAGGTTCGATGAAAAGAACAGCTATGTAAAAGCTTGCGACAAAACCGTAAATGAGTGCTCGAACAAATGCTTTTTCATATGTTTTGAAATACGCCTTCTATTCAACCCCATTTGTAACAAGTGTATGCATATCTTTCGTGAAATTTAAGTTGCGTTACCTTCTATTCACTTCCTCTGCCGGTAATACGAGCATCGCTGCGCCTAAAACACCGGCTTCATTTCCAAATTGCGCAAGTTTAATGTCGATCGGATGAAGTAGCAGAGGTTTCAATTGGGTATGGAGGTCGTCTAGCCAGTATTCGGCTGAATCAGAGACTCCACCTCCAAGGATGACGACTTCCATATCCAGGCAAGCTTGAAGCGAAGCGATAGCATTCGCCAAATCGAATAGGAAGGACTGAATGATTTCTTTTGCCACTGGATTGTCTTGGTTCGTAAACAACTCCTCAGGCGCGATGGATAATCCGGCTTCTTGAATCCGATTCGCTAGGGCAGTCCCTGAAATATATTGCTCATAACATCCTCTTCGCCCACAATTACACGTTTTGCCACCAGGATAAAGGATCATATGGCCGATTTCACCCGCGCCCCCGTTCGGTCCGCTCATAATTTCGCCATCCATGACGATTCCACCACCGAGGCCAGTACCTAGCGTCATGCAAACCATGCGGTCGTAGTCTTGCCCGGCCCCAATTTTGGCTTCCGCCAAGGCGGCACAATTGGCGTCATTATTCACAGAAACAGGCAAACCGGTAGCTTGTTGAAGTTGTTTTTTGACTTCAGTACCTGTCCATCCAGGTAATGTCTCGCCCATAAAGAGGATTTTACCTTGTTTCGTGTCCACAAATCCTGCCGTTCCGATTCCGATTGCTTTGATTGACGAATGTTGTTCAATCATGGATAAGACTTCTTTTTCCAACAAATCATAGAGTGGAAAAGTCGTCGGTACTCTTTTGTCTGCCACGATGGTTCCTTCTTCGTTAATGACGCTCAGACGGATTTTGGTTCCGCCGATGTCGACACCCAACACGTTCATTACGTTTTCCCCCATTCATTGGTATATGTCTATCATATCGTAGAGGAGAAAAGATGAACATATAGGATTTCTATTTTTCTAAATTCTCCACATTTTTTAAGACATCGGCTTTGTTGGTATCTGATTTTTTTATGATGGAGAGTGAACCGTTCGTCTCCATGACGACTGCTTGCACGTCATCTAATGAAGCTAATCCTTGCTCGCGGATGGACTGAAGAATTTCTGTTTCGTGGACACGATTGGTTTTGAGTGCTTTATGCAGAAATTCCCCGTTATAGAATAATAGATCCGGGCTCGATTTGATCAAATTTCGAAACGAATGTGAACGTACGGAAAGCCATGCAACCATATATTGAAGGAAGGTAAGCAGAGCAAGGGCAGTTAACCCTTCGCTTAATGAGATATTTTTGTTGAGGATAATGGTCGCAAGTGTTGAACCAATCGACACGGTAATAATTAAATCGAACATATTCATTTTGGATAACGTGCGTTTGCCGGATACACGTAAGAAAAAAATTAAAAAGAAGTAACTTCCGGCTCCTAGAATGAGAATTCTGCCGATTGCTTCCCAGTTGCTGAAAAACATCTAGATCGCCTCCATTGTTGTACACTGTAACTGTTTTTCCCTGTAAGTCGGTTGTGATAAACGGTGGAACGAGTGGGGGCAACCAATGGTGATTAGTTGCTAGGATGAGCAGAAGTCTATTATCATTGGCAAATAAATGTGTAAATTTACGTAGTAACAAAGGGGGCTTTCGATGCACGCGATCATCGGGGCAGGAATTTTAGGAGCGACATGTGCTTACCATTTAGCAAAAAACGGGGAGGATGTCGTCATTATCGACCGTGAAGAACCGGGTCGGGCATCACACGCAGCAGCAGGCATCGTATGTCCATGGTTAACCCAACGCCGGAATAAAGACTGGTATCAACTAGTGAAAAATGGAGCGCGATATTATCCGAATTTGATCAAAGACTTAAATGAAGACGGAGAGGCGGAGACCGGTTATCAAAAGGTTGGTGCCCTGCATCTTCATCGGGATCCTGAAATTATTGAAAAGATGTACCAACGAGGCGTGGAGCGAAGAAAGGATGCGCCGGAAATTGGAGAGCTGACGAAATTGAATGAGCAGGAAACACAAAGCTATTTTCCTGCATTAGGTACTGAATTTAAAGCTGTTCATATCAGTGGGGGCGCGCGGGTGAATGGGCGGGCGTTTAAAAATGCCCTATTGAATGCTGCCCAAAAACACGGTGCGCGTTATGTTTGTGCGGATGCGAAATTGGTCCGTGAAGGGAACCGTGTCGTTGCTGTTCAAGCGAATGGTGAGAGAATCGAAGTGGACCAAGTTGTCGATGCAACAGGCGCATGGTCGAATGAATTATTGAAAGAGGTTGGGCTTCACTTTAATGTTCGTTCTCAGCGGGCACAAATTTTACATCTCGAATTGCCGAATCAAGACCCGAGTGAATGGCCAGTGATTATCGGATTGAATAAACTATATGTACTGAGTTATCGAAGTGGACGAATCATCGTGGGCGCTACGCATGAAGATGATGTAGGTTATGATTACCGCCCGACCGCAGAAGGGATTCATGAAATTCTGGATAACGCATTAGCGGCTGCACCAGGATTTAAAGAAGCGACTTTCAAAGAAGTGCGAGTTGGATTTCGCCCATTTACGCCGAATTCCTTGCCGTTAATCGGACCAGCGCCAGAGATTGAGAATCTATTCATCGCAAACGGACTAGGTTCCTCCGGGCTGACGAGTGGGCCGTATTTAGGTTATTTGCTGGCACAATTAGTCCTTGGTGAAACTCCGGATATTCATTTGGGGCCGTATGATCCAGCACAAGCGATGGGAAGTCAATAAGGGGATGCGTTAAAACTAGCCAGTGATTGGCTAGTTTTTTCCTTTTTTAAGATTGTTATTTGGTAGGTAGCTTGAGGATTTGTGTTTCGCTGAAATAAATGAGCCTTCGAGGAAAAATATGCTCCGACCGTCTCCGCTAATGGTTACTGAGCGTCCGCTCAACCACCTGTACGAGCTTAATCATTCAGTAGCGGTCATTGAGCGCTTGCTCAACTACCTGTACGAGCTTAATTATTCAGTAGCGGTCATTGAGCGCTTGCTCAACTACCTGTACGAGC
>CALGNY010000215.1 GCA_937958375.1 uncultured Bacillaceae bacterium | reverse complement strand
CCTTAACGTATCATATATTCATAGATTTTATAATGAAATGATTAAAAAAATGAAAAGGGCTGGGACAAGATTTATAAGCTATGCCCAGCCTTTTCGTCTACATATATTAAGTATGCAACGACTCTCAATTCATTTCCTCTCTAAGCCCTTGCCGGAACTCCTGATACATCGGGTAGTACTCCTCTTTTATGTCTATTACAAGTTCTTTCTCCACTTTTTCCGTAAATAAGAAGTAGCCTAGGTTCCTTCGATTAAACGCACGATTCCATGATTTTTCGTTTGAAAGAGCACCAAGTTTTGCACTTTCTTTGATCGCTTGACTAGGAGAGCTTGCCTCGAAGCCACGTGAATCTAAATAGCCATATAACGTTTTCTTCGCATGCTCGAGACACATCTCGTGAAAATGGACGAGACTTGCCGCTTCAGATATACTCGTTGTCTCATTTTCAACTTCTTGTGCCAACAGGGAAAGAGCTTTCTCGAAAGACTCAAATAGCTCTTTCCATCGCCCTTCTTTATAATTGTCCACTGACGACTTCCTTTCACGCATTCATTTACCGCAACGGTCCTGGCACGGTGCCTTTTTTGACCGATGCTTTATTCTCTTCGATCCACTGAAGATATACTTCTTGGAAACGGTCCTCCTCTTCGTCTTTGAATCCTTCAAACACAACTTTGTCAATATTCTCTTGATTGAAATAAAACACATTCGTAGGATCCAGTCCTTGTGGATATAAACAACCGGAATAATCATACATGGTCCGTTTATTTTCAGGTCCTTCCGCCTGAAAAACAGGCCCTCTATTCAGGATCATCACTTTACTCCTGCCTTCGCGTAAATAAACGATCGAACCAATTGGCAGCATGGTTTCAACTCCCTTTTTTCCAATTCATCAACCTATATAATCAAAACCTTCACTGTACACGTTGTCCTCAGCAATGTTATACCGCTACTTTTTCGTCACCTTTGATTTTTGCATCGACATCCCCTACACCAATTGCCAACAGTCCTACAAATAGTGCTATGAAGAAAAACAGCATACCAAAAATAAGAATGAGAGCGTTTGCGGCGACTTGAATAAATCCTCCCCACATCAACAAGGTAAATGCAAAAAAGAATAGGTACGTAAAGAAAACAAAGAGCGTATGCTTTCCAGACTGCGGTCTGATCCTTACGTGAATTTTTGGGTATTCATGAAGATGAATCGTCTGATACAGGTTTTTTTGATTCTTTTGATTGATATAGGTATAGACGGATAAAACAAGTAAAAACGCGATGAAAACAATCAATGAATTGATTGGAAGGCTTCCTTCGACGTTAAAGTAACTCACCAGGGGTTGGAGCATTCCAGCCAAGAGAACACCAACCAGCCCGGCGAGCAATCCATCACGCGTCGTTGACTTTTGTTTCACTTTTGGTGCTTTGATTTTTTCGATCAACTCCGAATCAGTGACTTTATAAGCTGTATTCGGGAGAACCCAATACAAAAACGGAAATATGGCTTTCAAGAGGGAATCTCCTAAATCGACGACATATTCGTTTCCGTTTATTGTTAAGATTCGATATCTTAAATTCATATAGACGCCTTGTATATAGCTTTTCATTCAACAATCAATCCCTTGCTCAAAAATATCAATACCGTTCACATTCGTCAATTAGGCGAAAGGATTCAGTGAATCAAGACCACTCTTAAGGGTTTCACCGACCCAGTCCAAGCCTTCGTCAACTTTTTCCTGTGCTGAGTCCCACGCATCACTCACAAACTCTCCCGCTTGATCTAACTGCTGGCCTGCCCAGTCGAGGCCATCTTGCAAACCAAATAAGTTTGAATCGTACGCCCAATTAAAGCCCATGGTTACCACTGTACCGACTGCTACACCCGCGACAATTGTCCATCCAACTGGGGTGGCAGCACCTACGGCCAACGCTCCTGCCTTAATAGCTCCTGCAACAGCCACACCACCAAGCGCACCTGCTCCTGCGGAAGCGGCATTTTTTGTGAATGCTTCACCCATGGTTTTATCGGTATTTTTGTAATCCTGGTAAGTCCCATAACCGATCGTGAGTGCGGATAATCCTCCACCAACTGCTCGACCTGCATTCAATAGTTTATTTCCTTTATCTCTCAGGTAGTTGGATGTGGAAGACGGCTGATTACCACTCATTTGTTCAACAAGGTCGGCTCTGGTAAGCAAGTCGTCCCCGTAGTTTTTAAAGCTTTCTTTAATGTAAGTGGCTATTGTGTTGTCTCTTACACTACCCGCCATCACACCAAAATGATCTATGATGTAGTGAACAAAATTCTCGGACACTTCTGCCTCTTCGTCACCATCATTGTCTTGAAGATTTTTTAATTCATCCACGACCGCATAGTAAGTATCTTGGTCAATTTTACCATCTTTTAGATCCGTAAATGCTTGATTCAGAATTTCTTGAGAAGGTTCATTCATGTTCGCAATCGCGTCTGACTTAACGTCTCTAGCCTCTTCAATCATTGCTTGACGTCTTTCTGCATTATACTTCTTTAATGCAGGCAATCCCGCACTCGTGCCACTCCCTTGGTAGTTCGTAAACCGCGCGCTTCCAGACACGGCCCCTGCATGGCTGAGCGCTCTCTCAATTTGATGAAGGATTTCCTCTATTTGGCTTACTTCCTGATTGCCCGATTGAGCGAATGAATCAAAGTTCTCCTCTAACTCCGTTAATACTTCCTTTGTATCTCGGTAGTCACGTCTTATGGAAAAGGCAATTGGCTGGTTGGCTGTTGATATGTCTGAAACACTGCCAATGATTTCCCGGACGCGGTCTTGCTCGTTCTCTAACCGATTATGGCTATCTTCTAGATCGTTTGTCATCTCTGCCAAATAATCACTTTGAACAATCGCCCGATCACTTTGATCCACTCTCATACCAAACGAACGTATATGTTTCTCTAAATTTTCATTTAGGTCATTGAACAATAGTTCAAAGGATTTAATTAACGTCTTATGCAAATCGTTAAAATATCTTTTTGCTTCCACTGCTGCCCTTCCTGAAAATGAATCCAAGGCACTTAGTTGATCCACATCTTGACTGAGTTGTTTGAGGCTAGTTGAAAGCTCTGAAGTGGTTGATTGAACGTCCTGCGATAAATCAATCACTTCAGACAAATCCACTTTCCGTCCCATCGAGATCCTCCTTTCTTATCGTATTGGTCGTGGTCCTTCCATTGCAACCGTATGAACCTCTGACAATTTCCGATCTTGTTCTTTTAAGTCCTCACCGGTTTTCTCCAGAACATCAATATCGGTATGGAGCAGTTCCTGGTACCGTTGAATGAGCTCAATGGCTCGAACGATGTTCTCCAAATCACGCGTAAATGGTTTACTATTCGTTTGATGAAAACTGCGATTCGTTCGGATACCACTTTCGATACCGGATGCAGCATTTCTCAGTGATGATATGAGGCTGGGACAAAACCCAGTAAAATAAAAAGTTGTGGAGATTCATCGAATCGATGATCTTCACAACTTTTTTATAATAAATTTGAAAATTGTATAAACAAAAAGAATCCCCTTTGATAAAATTGTAATAACCACAAAACAACCAACAAAGGAGGATTCTTTATGTTTAAACATTATAACATGAATCAAGTGGTTTTGCCTTTAGATTTAGAAGTAAAATTAGAAAAAATGATATCGCCTATACGGTCAATGATCTAGTGGAACAAATACCTGATGAG
>CALGNY010000214.1 GCA_937958375.1 uncultured Bacillaceae bacterium | reverse complement strand
GATTTATCGCAGATGTCGCCTTATGCCCTATGGGTAAAAGCGAAGTATATTTCCGTAGCGGTGATAATGCGCTATCGTTCGAATTCTTCTGAGTAAAGAATAGTTATATCTCAGCCTCTATTCATTTGGAAAGTTTTTGTTTATGTACCTTCCACGTTTTTTCGTATTTAGCTTTGTATTTTTCATCCGTCTCTAACTCAATCAGGTCATATGCGATATGTTCCAATCGTGAAGACGGTGCTTCACTGTGAAGATTCCGTAATCCTTGAATAATATCGGATCGGATTAACGTACAGTTCTTTTCATTTTCGCAGTTCTTAAACCAATCAATTAAATGATCCAACAAAAGATCTTTTTGCTTTTTTCCTGCCAAACCTACTCGCCAAATCGACTGTAAGCTGTGTCGCTTCGTCACAAATTTAGGATCTTTTGTGGCTACTCTCCACAACTTCGGAAAGTCATCAAGTATTCTTTCTTCCGGATCACTGATTGCCAAATGAGCTAAAAATTGTGCAGCCCGAGACCGGATATGCGGATCCTTATGTCTTAGGTGCTCGACAAGCTCATCCCATACCTCATACGCCCAGGTTACTTCTCTTTTTGTGATTTCTAGTATTTTTTGATAGGCTTCATATTGCAAGTCCCAGTCATCTGAATCCAGATTGACAAAGTAGGCATGCGTCAAAACATCCAACGTCGATTCCTCCAACAGTTCAGTTTTATTTCTTACGCTATCATTATTTTTATTCTCTATTTTATTTCTGTGGGTAGGTTTTTTTCAGGAAATCAATCGATTGATTAATCATTTCTTTTAAAACATCAAGGTCAATGTCATCCAATTTATTTACATATACACATGCTTTCCCTGATTTATGCTTGCCCAATCGCTGAAGCATTGCCTCACGGTCTGGGTCTCCAGTGGCCAGATACAAACTGAATCTCGCTTTACGTGGTGAAAAGCCGACCAACGGGGCATCACCTTCATGACCGGATTCGTAACGATAATGGTAGGAACCGAAACCGATGATGCTGCTTCCCCACATCTTTGCTTTGTGTCCAGTCGTTTCCGTAAAGAGATCCAACAGTCGATAAGCATCTTCCCGCTTTGTCTGACTGTCAACGCTTTCAATGAATTCAATGACATCATTTTCGTTCTCTTTCGTTTTTAACTCATACACGAAGGCGTGCCCCCTTATTTGCTGACCATGGTTCATATTCTAACATAGATTGATAGAAACGTTGACCTGAAATTTTTCTCAAAAATAAGAAGAATCCATGTCATGTAAGTGATCTGGATTCATCATTTTCTTATTCGTTAAAAACACTGGAAAGAGTCAATTCTTCTTAAATCAATGCCAAAATACGCCCAAAAGAAGCCCATCCATCGATAGCCGGCAATCGAGTTTCTGCCGACAAACGTTGGGTAATACCAGAATTGCTGGCGGTTATCTAACCAAACATACGTAAATCGAAATAAGCATCTGCGAATTCCGCCCGGATCAACGGCAAACGTTCCAAATTGTGCCTGACTCGGTGTAAACGTAGGTGGAGGCGAAGATGGTGGCCCACCTCCTGTACCTTGTTGCGGCGGACCAAATGGCGGTTGGCCCGGCCCTTGCCCCGGTGGTCCAAATGATGGTGGACGGCCGCTTCCCGGCCCAAATCCAAATAATCCTCCTAATATGGGGCCAAGCAGTCTTTGATCATTTTGATAGTCTTCATAATCCCATGGCTGATTCGGGTTCATCCAATCATCTCCTCATTTGCTAGGCTTACATCATCTTATGCATCTGCCCGGATGCAGTCACCTTGTACACCGCAAAAGAGGCCAATGACCCGATTAATGAGTAGGCAAATTCCACTCAAACCATCTGCCGTGGCCGTCGGTTTTTCCGATCGTGTATGATTGTTTGTTTTGATCAATGAACGTGTCAACATGGAGTTCTGAATCAAACATATTATTGTAAATATGCGCTACATTCCGTTTACTTCCCAACGACTCAACGGTTAAAAGTAAATCATTTTTATCCTTATCACTCATTTGATTGGCGACATGCGTATGGAAGATACAAAGCACTGATTTTTCTGGGATTTGTTCAGCGATATGTGGTACCCTTTCTACCCCATTCCCTTCGATGAGTGTTGGTGATTGTTGCTCAACAATCCGTGCTGCTCGATCAAACATTTCTCTTCTCTCTTGATGGCATGGCCAAATCAAAGCTTTGAGCCAAGAACGGTTTTCTTCAATGGTTAAGTCATTGATCTGGAGGTCAATGCCGATTCGATGACTGACTGGCGGTAGCGTTGATTGAAGTGGGAGCTTATCGCCTCTGACTTGTGATGAAATCAGCAGGGAAGAATCTTTATTTCCGTACACTTGTCCATCACCGTATGTATAGCTGTATTGATCCCAAAACAATTGCAAACCGGCACTGGTTCCGATTTCAATCAGCGCAAGCGGTTGTTTGGTACGTTCATATATGTAAGTAAAAATCGGATAAAGATACGTACAACGTCTCACTTCATTGGTTTGCACGATCTTTGTCTCCAAAAGGGGGATGATTTTTTCTTCATGGGTGATACAAAACGCTTTAAAATGTGGGAAGGCATCTGCTGGATCCCTCGGTTCATCGACAAAACTGCCATAATACTGGCTTAAGAGATGATCAGGATGTTGCTGTAGTACATACTGAACAGCACCGAACAGTAAATTCGGTGCAGGCTGACCATCGCGCGCGTGAATCGCGAGCTCAAGTAGTTGTTTGTCTGCAGCAATTTGATAGGATAATAGTTCATACAAAGAACAAGAACCTTTACATTCTGCTTCGCCAAATCTATGAAACCATTTTGATAGTCGGTCTAATTCCATTAAAATTCCTCCTCATCGGATTCTGCTTTGTTTCACCAACCCGATGGCTAGTGGGATGAGCAGGCCAAAGGTGAGTAATATGAACACGAGAGGACCGGTTCCTTCGCTCCACTCCATCGAAATTGAAACGGATTCTACTAAAATGAATGCAAACAATACAGCACAAATGTTTTTCATCAAATTGAGCATTTTTCGGCTGTTCAAATAAAAAGCTTTAGCATTCGACTCATTGATTCGTTGCGGATAATTGTGAAGGTGTGGTCGTTTTTCCAAAAACTGCAGTAGAATAATGATAAATAATGCGATTCCCGGGAGGATGAGCAGTTCGAATTTAGAACCCCAGCGGTTCACTTCCCCGCTTGCACTATAATGTGCAGGGACTTCAGCCGGTAAATCTTCCCACACCATCATCAAAAATACAACCGACCCGATTAACGCAACGTAACCGACGACATCCCAAAGTTTTTCTGAAATTGTCTTCGGCAGATCCAATTTTGGGCGGTACTCTTTTTCAGTCATACAATATTCCCCTTTACTGTTTTGGCCTAGTTATTTTATTCGAGATGGTCAAAAAATCTCCTGTTGTTTCAGATGGATTTCTCCTACCCGAATTTCCTTCCAGCATACTCGCTGATCAACGCACAAAAATCAGACCACTCTCTTGGATAGGCATTGATTCCCGAACGTTTTAAAATTCTTGGTTTTCTAAACAACGTCACTTGCCAATGCGTGCCGTCCGTGACGCCGACTCGCTCGTATTTTCTTCGCCAGTCAAGAATACCGGTAAGCAGTAGACGCCCTCGAATTTGTTTGACGTCATGTTCAGTTAATTCTATTTCTAAATTGTTTTCCGTTTGATTCCAGACAAGCTTTTGGCTGTTAAAGTCTATCCTGACTGTAATTTGCTCACCAAAGACGCCGCCGATGTGGACCTCCAATCCATCGATTTCTTGATATGTATGAAAGAGAGCATCCACTTTCGTCCATTTGTTTCCACATGCTTGGCAATAATAATCCGGTGAATCGGGCATTAGGACGCAACCCCCGAGCAACACCTTTCCTTCATGAGCCTCTGTTTGGAGCGTATAATCAGGCTCACCATAGACAATCGGAATGACTTTTCTCGATTCACAAGCAGGACATTTACGATAACTGACAGACATCTTTTGACCCCCTCTCCGATTTGAAGATTCGTTTCTGGAAACTCAAACTAAAATAAGTTATAGTAATTTAGTCGAACAAATTAAAGGAAACGTGATTTCAAATGACTGAACAACAATCCTTGGCACCGTTGAAAACATTACTGTTCGCTTTCCATGCGACGAATACGATCATTATTAGCTACCTTCCATTATACCTCGCAGATCGAGGATTGACAGGGGCTGAAATTGGCGTTGTCTTGGCTGTCGGCCCACTGGCCCAAATTATTTCACAACCGTTCTGGGGCTATATGAGTGATAAGTATAAGACCGTCAAGCGATTTATGTTGATTTGTATTTTCGGATTGATTATATTTAGTTCCATTTTTCTGAGTGTCACACAGTTTTACTTGTTGATTTTCTTTGGATTTTTCTTTTATTTCTTTTCCACACCGATTGGGGCACTCGGGGACAGTTTAGCCCAGCGACGAGCTGATGATGTCGGTGTTTCCTTTGGTACGATCCGGACGTGGGGGTCAGTTGGTTTCGCGACGTCCTCCTTGGCAATCGGGTTGGTGCTGACCATCTACGGTGTCCAATATATGATTTGGCCGTATTTGGCATTCGCGCTGATCGCCTTATTTGTCACATTCAAAATTAAAGATGTGAAGGTCGAGCAGGATCCTGTCAGCTTTAAAGATGCTGCTCGTTTACTGAAATATAAACCGTTTATGTTCTTTCTCTTTTTCATGATGTTCCTAACGATTTCACACCGAGCGAATGATAGTTACATCGGCCTTTATGTCGAGCAACTTGGCGGGTCAAACTTTATTGTCGGTGTCGCTTGGTTCGTCGGCGTCATCAGTGAAGCGATCATTTTTGCTACAGCAGGAAAATGGTTCAGAAAATATCACACATTGATTTTCGTCATCTTGTCTGGTGTGATCTATACGGTCCGCTGGTTCCTTTATGCAGCCGTCGATCATTATTGGATGATTGTCGCTTTGCAGGTTTTACATGGAGTGACTTTCGGTGTGCTTTATTTATCAGCAATGGATTATGTGACCCGATTGATTCCAAGAATTCTTCAATCAACCGGACACCTAGTGTTCTACGCTGTATTCTTTGGCGTCTCAGGGATTATCGGTTCTCTATTAGGTGGGGCGCTGATTGATGCATACGGTGGCGGCATGTTGTACTTCGTTTTAGGTACAATCGCATTCGGCGGTACGATTTTCATGACGCTGTATCACCTGTTGCCTTATGGAAAAAAAGCTTAATGGATTAGAAAAATCCACGTCAGTTGGCGTGGGTTTTTTTTGTGGGAGCTTTTTTAGCCATTAACATTGAAGGAATCCATATTAACATCGAAGATTGGCGAATTAACAATGAAGCGAAACGGATTAACATCGAAGAGCCGACAATTAACATTGAAGCGAATAAGGTGTTGAATGTTTTTCCCATCCATGACGGGTGAGTTTATCAATGTATTCGGTAAAACTTATTTCCTCGATTTCAATCGCAATCGGAGTCAATGAAACCAAACATTCGTCACGTTCATAATTGATCGTCACTTTGACCACTTCATACCCGTTATGAAATCTCGAATCAAACCCGGGGTCATCAATCAAATCACCCTGCATCGGTCTAATATCAGATTCAAAGGTTTTCACCAATGTTGTTGCCTCGTCACCAGATGAGACAAAAAGCAATAATTGAACCTTCATGGACGTCTCCTCCTATGTACCGAGAAATGCATTGCAATCTGCATTTCTCTACTTGATTTTAATCATAATGATGTTCTTGGGCCATCGCAACTTCTTTTGTTTCATGCAGAGTTCCAAAGGGGTGTTCGGGTGGTGCGTAAATGGAATAGAGGCGTAACGGAACTGTTCCGATGTTCGTGATATTATGAAATTTTCCTGCAGGGACCATAACCGCATAGCCCGGACCGACTTCTGCACAAAAATCTAACTCGTTTTCACGATTTCCCATCTGAACAAAACCGTGCCCTTGCTCGATTCGCAAAAACTGGTCAGTATTCGGGTGATTTTCTAAGCCGATATCATCTCCAGGCATGATGCTCATCAATGTTACCTGCAAGTTGTTACCAGTCCAAATTGCCGTGCGAAATGTTTGATTCGTTCTCGTTGCCTCAGCAATATTGACCACAAACGGGTTTCCGCCGCAATCAAACATGGAGTGATGATTCGGATGGTACGGATAATCATAATTCATTTTTATCAAAATCCCTTCAACATACTATTTTATTATAAACTATGCGTTTAACCATTTTTTGTGATTATCAACTTAGAGATTTTAAAACTTCAGTGTGGATCCACGACTGTTCGATGATAAAGATCTGTAACTTAAGAATTAATCATCAACATGAATGTTGACACCCATCCTTTAACGTGCTACTATATCAATTAAATCAAAATCAAATAGCAATTCAAACTCTTATCGAGAGTGGCTGAGGGACTGGCCCGATGACGCCCGGCAACCTTTAAACAACGGTTTAAAAGGTGCTAATTCCAGCAAAGCAATCCTGCTTTGAGAGATGAGAGGGACCAAAATGTCGATACCGTATATTCTGGCCTCCCTGCTCATTGCAGGGAGGCCTTTTTGATTTCATGACTTCTACAGAGAGGAGAACATGAATGGGAAAGACGGTTTCATTTCAACAAGACACGGTGTCCATCCCGAATTTCGAGCTGGAAAATGGAGAACATTTTCAGGAGATTCAGTTAGCGTACGAAAGGTATGGACCTACCGATGCACCGACGATTCTTGTTTGCCATGCGTTAACCGGTAATCAATACGCTGTCGGGACAGATGCCGAACCAGGATGGTGGCGCGGTCTAATTTCAGAAGATGGTTACATCGATACCAGACACCATCAAGTGATTACATTTAATGTGCTTGGTGGGTGTGACGGTTCAACCGGCCCGGCCTCGTTTGGTGCGGATCAATCAAGTTTTCCACAATTGACGATCAGAGATTTAGTGGAGGCCCAATTCGTTGCCTTGAACATCCTTGGCATCGACCACTTAAAAGCTATAATTGGTGGATCCTTGGGTGGGATGCAAGTATTGGAATGGGGGTTGATGTATCCGAATTTTATGGATGCCCTTTTTCCTCTTGCGGTGACCCCAACATTTAGTGATTATGCGATTGCATTTAACCACATCGCCAAAGAAGCGATCAACCAGGATTTAAAGGAAAACAACAATAACCAAGCGAAAAACGGATTGCGATTGGCTCGTATGATCGGCATGGTGACTTACCGCCCGGATGTTTTATTTGAAGAACGATTTTCCAGAAGTCATAACGAAGAAGGATTTGAAGTTGAATCGTATTTGAATTATCAAGGTGAAAAGCTTGCCAACCGATTTAACCCACTCAGCTATATTCGTTTACTCGAAGCAATGAATGGCCATGACATCTTTCGAAATCGGGGAGAACGCAAAAAAGTCATTCGACAATTCGAGGCACCGATCTTTGCATTAGGTTTCAGTAAGGATTTACTTTATCCGCCAAGCGAAATTCAAGCATTCATTAACGAGATTGTCCTCAATGGCGGTTATGCTGAATTTCAAGAAATTGAGACCAACTTCGGTCATGACGGATTCCTCGTCGAATTTGAAAAATGGGGTCCATTGATCCAAGAAAAACTAGAATCATTAGAAACCATAAAAAACTAAAGGGAGATTGATTCAAGTGACAGACAAAAACTATCGATTGGAAACAGTGAGCGTTCATGGAGGATTACAGGCCGATCCGGTGACAGGTTCTCGTGCGTTGCCGATCTATCAAACCAATGCGTACCAATTCCAAAGCACAGAACATGCTGCGGATTTATTTGGATTGAAAGAACAGGGATATATTTATACACGAATCGGCAACCCAACGGTCGGCGCGTTGGAAGAACGGGTTGCACAATTGGAGGGTGGTGTCGGTGCCCTTGCATTGTCCAGTGGAATGGCCGCGATTACGACAGCCATCTTTAATGTTGCGGAAGTCGGCGATGAAATTATCTCGGCTTCAACGTTATACGGCGGAACCTATAATTTGTTTGCAACGACGTTTCCAAAACGTGGAATCACGACAACATTCGTCGACCCAAGCAATCCGGAAAACTTCAGAGATGCCATCACACCGAAGACAAAAGCCATTTTTGCCGAAACGATCGGAAATCCGAGTTTAAATATCTTGGATATCGAAAAAGTAGCGGAAATTGCACACGAAGCTGGCGTGCCACTCATTATCGACAACACGTTTGCGACTCCTTACCTCTGCCGACCAATTGATTTTGGCGCTGACATTGTCGTTCATTCCGCAACAAAATGGTTAGGCGGAAACGGAACGACATTGGGAGGAATCATTGTCGATGGTGGAAAGTTCGATTGGAATAACGAGCGTTTTCCTGGGTTTACTACACCAGATGACACGTATCACGGACTCACTTTCGCAGAAGCATTACCGGAAACTGCCTTCATCACGAAAGCCCGTGTTCAGATTTTACGTGATACCGGTGCGGCATTGAGTCCATTTAATGCCTTCCAGATTGCATTAGGCATCGAAACGCTTCACGTCCGACTGAAAGAACATATTGCAAACACACGGAAGATTGTGGAATATCTGGAGTCGCATCCTGCAGTCGATTGGGTCACCTATCCTGAACAAGAAGACCATGAATCATATGAATTAGCTAAGAAATACTTACCAAGAGGTGCAGGATCCGTCGTCGTTTTCGGAATCAAAGGCGGTTATGATGCAGGTGCAGAAGTCATCAACCAAGTGAACTTATGGTCACACTTGGCAAACGTCGGCGATGCCAAAAGCTTGATCATTCACCCAGCAAGTACAACCCACCAGCAATTAAACGAAGAAGAATTGAAAGCATCCGGAACGACAAACGATTTAGTTCGGTTGTCTGTTGGCATCGAGCATGTCGATGACTTGATCGATGACCTCGAGCAAGCGATTGAAAAAGCGACCGGTGTGTTGTCAAAGACTACAACAACCGTATAAATAGTTAAACGACAACCGAAACTCATCGTTCGGTTGTCGTTTTTCTTAGTTATTCGTAATTTTGACCGCTCGTTGCACAGCAAAGTACATCAACACAGATGAAAGAATAATGAAAGATACCCAATAATCACTTCCGCGAGAAGCCATCATCACGCCGAAAAACACAGCAATCATGGCAAAAGATTGTAACACGAGCCAGATCACATCTTTAAATACAACACGCAACGCTCTAACCTCCTAACCGAATAGGATTTGTGAAGTGTAAATTACAACACCCACTGTCACACTACTTAAAATGGTAGACAAGAGTACAATTTGTCCGGCAAGCTCTGGATGATGATCGAATTCCAAAGCAAATTGAGCACTATTTCTCGCTGAAGGAAATGAGCTTGCGATAAATAACGATTGGGCGACAATGCCGTCCAAGCCAAGTATGAAGATCAAACCGAGTGCAAGTGCAGGCGAAACAATGAGCCGCCCAACAATCGATAGGATAATTATTTTATCAAATTTCTTCAATTGGACATAAGCCAATTGGGCACCGAGCGTCAATAATGCGATTGCCAAAAAAGCATCCGAGAGGTTTTCCAAAGGCTCCCAAATAAAATTCGGCAGTTCGAGATGAATCGCCTTCAGAAAAACCCCCAATAAAAGTGCATACAGCATCGGAAGCTTCAAAAATTGACCGAACGCCGCTCCCCTACTCTTCGCATGCACGGAAACAGAGTTCAACAACCCATAGGTATACGTAATGAAGTTTTGGATCAACATGACGATAATTTGAATGGTCATACCTAGCGGGTGTTGGCTAAATAACATCTGACTCACCGGAATCCCGAAGTTCCCCGAGTTAATCAATACGACGCTATTTTTATATAACGCAGACATGCCACGGTCGAGCTTTAATGTTTTGACAACGAGATACGAGAATATCATCAATAAAATAGACAAAATTGCTTGGAAGAAAAGCACATCGAATAAAATACCTAACCCGATTTCACTTTCGTAAACATTCACAAAAGCCACCACCGGCAAAAGCAAATACGTCAATAGTTTTGATAATGTTTTCAGATCCAGTTGAAATTTCCGTTGCAATAATACACCAACGCCAACCAAAATCAGCAATGGCAAAATGATGCTGATGAATATGTTCAGTAGTAGTCCCATTTCTTATCGTGTCCTTCAGTCATTTCTAGTTCACATTCTACCATACTACGTTTGGGTGGGGGTGACTGCTATGCTGAAGTCTGCTGACTGATGGAGTTGTTGGGCTGACTGCCGATAAAGCCGAGCTGACTGTCGATAAACACGCGCTAACTGACGATAAAGCCGGGCTGACTGACGATAAAGCTGGGCTGACTGACGATAAAGCCGGGCTGACTGTCGATAAACGTGCGCTAACTGACGATAAACATGCGCTGACTGACGATAAACGTGTCCCAACTGACGATAAAGCCGAGCCGACTGTCAATAAACACGCGCTAACTGACGATAAAGCCAGGATGACTGTCGATAAACGTGTCACAACTGCAGATAAAACACTCAGCTAACCATTATTTCTCCATAAAAAAATGGAGCCCATCAACCGATGAGCTCCATAACCAATCATTCATATTCTTTTTCAAACGTCTTCGTACTTCTGACCGTGTCGATCGGTCGCACCATGCGTTCGATTTCTTCTCGTTGTGGTTCTAATTTCGGTGGCAATGCTAGTTTTTCACCGAGTGTTTCGTATGGTTCATCATCCATAAATCCTGGTCCGTCGGTTGCGATTTCGAATAGGATTTGTGGTGCGACATTGGCATACAATGAACCGAAGTAGAATCGTTCTACAAAACCTGAGTTCGGCAATCCGATTTTTTGGAAGCGATCGATCCATTCATCCAACTTCGCTTTATTCTCGACCCGGAATGCTGCGTGGTGAACGGTTCCGTAGCCTTGCATATGTCTTGGCAGCACGGCATTATATTCCACGATCACTTGTGCACCATTGCCGCCTTCCCCTGTTTCGAACAAGTAATACGAGCCTTCTTTATCAATTTCTTTAAACAAGAGTACTTGCTCCATCATTTTTTTGAAAAACTCAATGTCATCGACGCGAACGATGATCGGCCCTAGTCCAGTAATCGCATACTCTAAAGGAATCGGACCATCTTGCCAAGGGACCCCAGCAGCAACTCCCTCATTGTTTTCATCAGAGATCAATTGATATTGCTGGTCATCAAAATCAACAAACGGCAAGATTTTTTTACCAAATTGTTCTTGGATTCCTTTGTGTTTTACATCCAAACGGTCAAAGCGTTTCACCCAATAGTCGAGCGCTTCATCACTTGGTACTCGGAAGGATGTCCGGGCAATTTCATTTGTCCCGTGCTGCCCTTTTGGCACACCTGGGAAATCAAAGAAAGTCATGTCGGTACCCGCATTTCCTTTATCATCAGCAAAAAACAAGTGATACGTTTGAATATCGTCCTGGTTGACCGTCTTTTTGACCAATCGCATCCCTAGTGTATAGGTGAAAAATTCATAGTTCTTTTCGGCACTGCTCGTAATTGCCGTTACGTGGTGCATTCCTCTTAATTGTTCCATTCTAAAACCTCCTAATTATTATCCAATTCCCTGACTTCAATCGGAATAAGCTGTTCATTCAGTTGTTCACGATACGTTTCATATTGTGGTGGAAGTTTGAGCTCCTCACCTAACGTTTCCTTCGGTTCATCAATCGCAAAGCCCGGTGGATCGGTTGCCATTTCAAATAAAATTGACCCGTGTTCCCTAAAGTAAACGGAATTAAAATAGTTACGATCTTTTACAGGCGTGACGCCAAATCCGTTTTCGGATAAATGTTTTTGCCAATCGAGAAGATCTTGGTCATCTTCCGCCCGCCAAGCGATATGATGGACGATGCCGACGCCGATTGAACCTCTTTCACCTATCGTCGTTTTAACGTCCACAATATTTCCAAGCGATGCGTTCGAACGGAAACGTACATAGTCGCCTTCCGAACCGACTTTTTCAAGCCCCATATGATCTTCAAGTAATTTCGTTGTTGCCGTTGGATTGGAAGAATATAAAATACCCCCACCAAATCCTTTAATTGCGACATCAGGCGTCACGTCACCGAATGACCACGAATTTTGGTCCCCTTCTTTACGCTCGACGATTTCCAAATGTAGACCATGCGGATCATCGAACTGCAAATACGTTTCGCCAAATCGTTCTGATTCTGCATATGAAACTTGATATTTCTCTAACCGACTCTTCCAGAATTCCATCGCTCCAGTCGGCACTACATACGTCGTCACACCGACCTGACCATCGCCAATTCTCCCCTTTCGAGCATTCGCCCAAGGGAAAAATGTAATGATTGATCCAGGACTTCCGTTTTCATCGCCAAAATAAAAATGATACGTGCCCGGATCATCGAAGTTGACCGTCTTTTTCACCAGACGCAAGCCAAGCACACCTGCATAAAAATCAACATTTTCCTGCGGGTGACCGACAATGGCTGTAATATGGTGAACACCACTCGTCTGTTTTGCCATAATCCATTCACTCCCTAGAGGTTTTCGGCATGATAACCGAGTTTCTTCAACTGCTCGATCATCGATTCCTTCTCTTTCAAATCCAGCCCAGAAAAAATCTCTTCTATCCCTTGCTTATGCTTAGGGAAAACTTCATCCATTAGCTCTTTTCCACTTTCCGTAATCGACGCCAATTTTACACGCCGGTCGTTCGGATGGTTATTTCGTTTTACATACCCCTTCTTTTCTAGCTGATCGACGACATACGTAATGCTGCTGCTCGCAATCAATACTTTTTCTCCGATTTTCTGTATCGGCTGGTCCCCTTTGTTATAAACTAACTCCAGTACCGCAAATTCAGTCGGATTCAGTCCAAGATGCTTGATGTCTTCAACGACACGTTTTTGTACGGCATCCAATGCTCTCGTTAACACGACAAACAATTTCAAAGACAGCTCTTCACTTTGGTTATTCATTTAATCACCTTCTTGGTTTATCTTCATTTCAGTTATTTCGAATTCATATTAATTATAATTCAAGTATTTTTTTGAGTCAACCGTAAAGAGTTATTTTTTGAGTTGGACCCCACATGGTTAAGCGGGTTCTCGCTGAGATTGAGCGGGTTTCCGTTGAGATTGAGCGGGTTCCTGACGACATTGAGCGGGTTCTCGCTGAGATTGAGCGGGTTCCCACCGAGATTGAGCGAGTTCCTGACGACATTGAGCGGGTTTACACCAAGATTGAGCGAGTTCCTGATGACATTGAGCGGGTTTTCGTCGGGACCATTAAAATGTAGAGTAAGACTAAACTCCCAG